>CAIMDW010000020.1 GCA_903839895.1 Candidatus Staskawiczbacteria bacterium | reverse complement strand
TGTGGTTTATAAAGTGTTGACCCAAAAAGACAAAGAGGTAATTATTCATTCAGCTTCCGATTGGCCGGACCAGTCTTCCATTAAAAGCTGCGAAGAGCCTTGGGTTTCTTTGGAAGTTGTGGCTCCTTCAAATCAAATGGGAAAGCTTATGGAAATTTTAAAAAGCTTGAAAGGCAATTATTTGGAAACGAATTATCTGACTCCGGAAAGGGCAATCATAATTTTTGAAACTCCTTTGCGAGGAATAATTGCAAACCTTTATGAGAAAATAAAAACAGCTAGCCAAGGATATGCTTCAATGAATTATAAAATGATAGGATATAGGCCTGCCAAGCTTGTTAAAATGGAAATTCTTATTGCCAGCCAAAGAGAGGAAGCGCTTTCAAGGATTGTAGCTGAAGATGAAGCCTATATTGAAGGAAAAAAAATGGTGGAAAAATTGAAGGATGTTTTGCCGCCGCAAATGTTTTCTGTGGCTTTGCAGGCCGCCATTGGCGGTAAAATTATTGCCAGGGAAACAATCAGGGCCTATATGAAAGATGTGGCTGGATATTTGTATGGAGGAGACATTACCAGAAAAAATAAATTGCGGGACAAGCAGAAAAAAGGAAAGAAACTCATGAAAGCCAAGGGAACAGTGAATATTCCCACAAAAGCATTCTTGGAAGTTTTTCGCGCTTAGTGATATAATAATCAAATAGAATTCAATTTAAAACTATGAAACTAAAGTTTTTAATTTTATTTGTCATATTTTTTGCTTTGGCAGGATCTGCAGTTTTTGCTCAAAGCATGACAGACGCCCAGCGCCAAGCCTTGATTGTTCAGCTTCAGGCGCAAGTGGCTGTTTTGTACCAAAGGGTTCAGCAGTTATTGGCGCAACAGGGAAGCAATTCATGGTGCTATAATTTTAATTCAAACCTAGGCTGGGCAAATTCGGGGACGGCAGATGTCCTCAATTTGCATATTGCGCTGCAAAAATTGGGACTTTCTTATTATCCCGATACTGGTGCTGTTTATAATACGGGTACTTCAAACGCTCTTATCTCATTCCAACAGAGCCATGGATTGGCGCAAACTGGATTTTTTGGAGTCAATACGCGGGCAGCTTTTAATTCTCTTTATGGATGTTCAAGCGGTAGTAGTAGTTCTTCTAGCAATCCGAATTGTTCGCCTAGCTGGCAGACCGGCAGCTGGAGCGCTTGTTCTGGAGGGCAACAATTTAGATCTGTCATTGATTCGAATAATTGCGGAGGAACAGCAAATAGACCTGCATTAACCCAGTCTTGCACTGTAAAGCAGCTTGATTTACAAGTGAATGGGTCCGATGGGCCGGTCAATTTATTTCTAACTTTGGGCAATGGGGCAAATGCCAATTTAGATTCTGGGATCACTTTGAATCGGGCAATCAACTTGCAATGGACGGGCGATAACTTGGCTTCATGTACGGCTTCCGACAATAATAGCCCAAAAATATTTTCAGGTTATGTGCCGTCTTCCGGAAACCAGAGTGTTACTTTAACAGGAGACGTAAGCGGCGGAAGCTATAACAATTCAGTTTCTGACACTTTCAAAATTTCTTGCGTTTCAACAATAACTGGCCAGCAAGTTTCTGACAGTATTGCAGTAAATCTTTATTATAATGTAACTTCGAATTGCACCCCGTATTGGAATTGTACTGCATGGTCAGCTTGCAGTTGGAGCCAGCAGAGTAGGACTTGCACGGATACGCTTGGGTGCGGGTCTGAAACCGGGCGGCCAAGCTTAACGCAATCTTGCACTGTCTGTTCTGAAAATTGGCAGACAGGAAATTGGGGAACTTGCACAAATGGCCAGCAGACAAGAACTGTGACTGATTTGAATAGCTGCGGGACAACTACGAATAAGCCCACTTCAACACAAACATGTTCTGTTACTTGTACGCCTAATTGGACGTGCGCAGACTGGTCAACTTGCACAGGAACTCACACAAGAACTTGTACAGATTCTAATTCTTGCGGGACAACTGCAAATAAGCCAATAACTTCAGAATCATGCACGGTCGTCCAGCCGGCAATTGCCTTAACTTCGCCCACAACGGCAACAGTTTGGACGATTGGCTCGAGCCAGACAATTTCTTGGACAAAAACAGGTACGCAATCATCTACTGCCGAGCTGACTATTTCCAAAAGCGGTGTGGTTGTGAGCGGATTTAATAATTTACTGATTCCAAATTCCGGCTCATACACTTTTACGGTTCCATTGACTTGGACTTCAGGGAATGCTTATGAGGTCTGGATTGGTTCTTATACCAGTCCAACTGACAACCCACATACGAATTCTGGGTTATTTTCAGTAATTGCTGGTTTAAGCGCAAACACTGTCAAAACTCCTAATATATGGGTGTACAGCAATCAAGTAGGAAATGTTGCAAAATTCAATATGTCAGGCGTTCTTTTAGGAAGTTACAGTGCGGGCAGTTATCCCAACGGAATTGCAGTTGATGCTTCGGGCAATGCCTGGATTGCAAATTGGACATATGCATCTTCTGGCCAGTCAGCTCCTGATGCAAATTGCGCCGTCACAAAGCTCAGTTCCTCTGGAGATCTATTAGGGACATATAGAGTAGGCAAAGAACCTACTTCAATGGCAATTGATGCCTCCGGGAATGTATGGGTGATAAATAGATTTGATAATTCAGTTACAAAGCTTAGTTCGTCTGGGACAGCTATTGGAACATATTCTGTTGGAGGATATGCTTACGGGATTGCAGCTGATGCATCAGGAAACATATGGATTGCCAATTCAACTAATGTAAAGAAAATAAGTTCTTCAGGAACTGTTCTAGCAACTTATTCTGATTTATACAACCCATATGGAATTGCCGTTGATGCTTCAGGGAATGTCTGGGTAACAAACGCAAATGGGGGAAATGTCACAAAATTAAATTCTTCAGGGACTGCCATCGGCACATACAGCGTGGGGCAATATCCCCAAGGAATTGCCGTCGATGCTTCAGGGAATGTCTGGGTCGGGAACTATAATGACAGCACAATTACCGAATTAAGTTCTTCTGGGTCCTTGATAGGCACATATCCGGTCTCTGGTTATCCTTCAAGCGTTGCCGTCGATGCCTCTGGAAATATTTGGGTAACAAATGTCGGCGGACACATAGCTGACAAAAACGTCTCGGCCAATTTAACAAAGCTAAGCTCTTCCGGGGTTCAGTTGGGAAGTTATGAAGTAAGCGGATTTAATGGAACTGGGGATTTTACAGGATTCGGTTTACAGTATTTTGTTTTAAAATATCCGCTTCCATAAAAATCGGCTAGGTTATAAGGCCTTGATTTTATCGGTGTTTTGTATTACAATTATTTTATTCATCGCGCTGTGGAGGAGTAGTACCTCGGCAGTCTCATAAGCTGCAGGCCCCCGTGCAATTCGGGGCAGCGCAACAAGTTTGGAATCAGCCGGGGTAGCTCAGTTGGCAAGAGCGTAGCACTCATAACGCTAAGGTCGTGGGTCCGACTCCCACCCTCGGCACGTAGATTTTAAAATGGACCCATAGTGTAGCCCGGTTCAACACGTCTCCCTGTCACGGAGAAGATCAGGGGTTCAAATCCCCTTGGGTCCGCAATAATCTGACTTTCTGAAAATTTCCCGATTTTTTCGTGGGCGGCCGAAATGGCCGCCCAGTGTTTTTGTGAGGG
>CAIMDW010000019.1 GCA_903839895.1 Candidatus Staskawiczbacteria bacterium | reverse complement strand
CCGTGTCGCAGTGCCATTCTTGGGGGTCGCGCTCTCACGCCCCCTACCCGTCATAGACTTGGTGAGCCTTTACCTCGCCAACTATCTGATGGGCCGCAGGCTATTCTCAAAGCGCATTGCTGCTTTACCCTTGCGGGACTATGGAGAATTACCCCGTCTTTCGACGAGCTGTGCTCCACTTTGGGGTTGGTACCTACGTGTTACTAAGCCGTTCGCCGGTTGCCTTGCGGCCCCCGTGACTTGCATGCCGGTATCCACGTTTCCAGCGTTCACCCTGAGCTAGGATCAAACTCTCAAATAAAACATTATTTGGTTTGAATCTAACTGATTAGAATAAACTACTATTAATGTGTGATTTAACTTTTCTTGCGAAAAGAATAAATCTAATTCGAAACAACTTTAAAAAACTAATTAGTTGTTTTTGCCGATTTGAAATTGCTTTCTCAAATCGTGCTCCGTATTATTCTGTCAAAGCGGCGTATCTCCGAAAAAAATACCCACGAAGATCTCTATCTTTTAGAAACCTTCGTGGATATTCTATAAATTGTTTTTAGATATTTAATATCTTCTGGCTACACTATACATCTTACTCGAAATAAATCCAATGTCAATAGCCTATTCTATACTGAGCCGGAGAGAGGATTTGAACCCCCGACCTACTGTTTACAAAACAGTTGCTCTACCACTGAGCTACTCCGGCTTATTTTTCTGTCTTATTTTATGCAACAATTCGTCCACTCGCCTTTCCACTTTCAAAGTCATCACTTTCACCCACGAAAGGAATTTGTGCATAAAAATCTGCTTTTCAAAATATTTTGAAATACCTTTAACTCTGTTCTGCGCATTTAAAACTAATCTGTGCTTTTTTATTCCTGTGTTTCCGTGATGAGGCAATGTATGCAAAACCGGTACTTTTTTAGATAAAATAACGGCTACTCCGCCCAAGCTCAAAATTAAAATAATCAAAAAAATTATTTCAAACATAAAATTTAAATTTCGTACCTTGCGAACCTTTTAACTTCAATATTTTCCCCTATCTTCCCTACCGCGTCCTCGACCAAATTTTTTATTGTTTTTGAATCGTCTTTTATCCATTTCTGGGACATCAGGCAAATTTCTTCCTTGTATTTATTCACTTTTCCTTCAATTATCTGCTCTAAAATTTTTGCGGGCTTCGCAGAATCCTTATTCTGCTCCTTGTAAATTAAGATTTCTTTTTCCAAAACTTCCGCTGGTATTTCAGATTCTGCAACATATAAGGGCTTTAAAGCCGCAATTTGCAGACAAATCTCGTGAGCCAAAGTTTTGAAATCGGGAGACTTCGCCACAAAATCGGTTTCGCACCTTATGTCCAGCATTACGCCGGTTTTTGCATTTGAGTGCAAATAAACGTCCACCAATCCGGATTTTGTTTCTCTGGATGTTTTTTTGTCAAAGACTTTTTTTCCTAAAATCCTAAGCAAATCCCTTGCTTTTTCAAAGTCGCCATTTGCCTGTTCTAAAGCTTTCTTAACTTCGGCTACGGCCACTCCGGTTTCTTCCCGAAGTTGTTTTATTTGTTCTATTGTTACCATAATTACTTTGATGCTGGTTTTGAGCTCTCTATAACTTGCGCCATCTTCTCTATTATATACCTTACAGATGAAATTGCATCATCATTGGCAGGTATTGGATAATCCACAATGTCAGGATTTATATTTGAATCCACAATGGAAATGATTTTTATTCCTTTTTTCTTGGCTTCCTTGGCGCATGTCATATCTTTATCCAAGCCGAATATGATTACGGCTTCAGGCAACTTTGCCATATTTCTAATTCCTTCGAATTTTATTTTCAATTTGGCAATTTCCCTGTCAAAGTCTAACTGTTCCCTTTTTGTATATTTTTCCAAATCTCCAGTTTGCTTTCTTTTTTCCAAATCTTTGAAATAATTCACCCTCTTTTGGATTGTTTCAAAATTTGTGAATGTCCCTCCCAGCCACCTTTCTGTAACGTACGGAATTCCGCATTCTTCGGCAGTTTCCCTTACAAGGCTTTTCATTTGGATTTTTGTGCCGACAAAAATTATCGCTTTGCCGTCTGCAAGAATCCTAGAAATAAAATCCAAGGCTTTTTCAAATTCCTTGGCTGTTTTGTCCAAATCAAAAATATGGACGTTGTTTTTTATTCCGGAAACGTATGGCTTCATTTTCGGATAAAGCTTTGACACTTTGTGGCCAAAGTTTACGCCCGCTGCTGCCATTTCCTCTGTATTCAACTTTATTCCTTTTGACATTTATGTATAGAAGCTTAAATATAATCGGCGGGGGCGCTGTGCGAACTCGCAGAATCATACAAATAGGGATTAATTCCCCACTTTACTTCTTATTTTTTAGATTTAGCTCTCGGATTTTTTACCCTTTTTACTTCGTTTGTTTTCTTGGCTGCCCTTTCTTTGAATTTCTGCACCCTTCCCATCGTATCCATAACCTTTTCTTGTTTTGTGTAAAATGGATGGCAATTGGCGCAAACGTCTGTGTCAATTATTTCTTTTGTAGAACCTACCTTAAAACTGTTTCCGCACGCACAGTGAACAGAAGCCTTTGGATAATATTTTGGATGTATGTCGCTTTTCATTGTTTTTATAATAACTTATATAATAGAATATTAACATAATTTTTTGCCAATGGCAATACCCATATAAAAAAAGAGGCAGATGTTTTACAAATGCCTTTAAGAGCCTTGGATAATCTCTGCACCGCAGGCTGAAATGTCGCTTGGCCTGAAGGTCGAAAGATCAACTGGCTCAAGCTTGTACAATTCCAAAAGTTCAATCTCCACATTGGTCATGCCCATATAAGTCGAGCGCAACTGGACCAGAGTCTCACTGGAATTATTAGTAACTTCTTCATACGCCGCTCTAGCCGTGGGCGCAGGAAACTCCAGGCTATGCCGGTTCTTTTGGTCTTCCGCGATGCCTGTTTCCAGATTTGGTCCTCGATAAGAAACCTCAAAAACCCCTTTGTACTTCATTTTTAATGTTCCTCCTTTTAAGCATTTCTACCACAAAATATTCCCAAAATCAAGATTATGTGGTATTATTTTTAAATATGGAAGACCAAATTGATTATTCAAAATTTACAGCAGAAGACTGGAAAAATTACAAACCGGAAGCGCCCGAGGATTCTGAAAGCGAAAAATCTGAAAAGCAAGCTGTAATTATAGAAATACGCGCCGGCACTGGCGGTGACGAGGCCGGACTTTTTGCGCGCGATTTATACAGAATGTATTCCCGATTTGGCCAGAGGCAAGGCTGGCGCGAAAAAGTTTTAGACTCAAATATTTCCTCCGTAGGCGGATATAAGGAAATCACTTTTGAATTAGCAGGCGCTGGCGTTTACGACGAACTGCAGAACGAAGGCGGAGTGCATAGGGTGCAAAGAATCCCAAAAACAGAAAAACAAGGCCGGGTGCACACTTCCACAGCCACAGTTGCTGTTTTATTGAAGCCAAAGAAAACAGAAGTAAACATAAACCCAAGCGATTTGCAAATTGACACTTATCGCTCATCGGGACCTGGCGGACAAAACGTAAACAAAATAGAATCGGCTGTAAGGATCACCCACAAGCCTTCGGGACTTGTAGTCACCTGCCAATCAGAAAGAAACCAGTTGCAAAACAAAGAAACAGCAATGGCACTCCTGGCAGCAAGACTTTTACAAAGGGCGGAAGAATCAGATTCATCAAAACTTAGCGCAGAAAGAAGAGAGCAAATTGCTTCGGCGAAAAGATCCGAAAAAGTCCGCACTTACAATTATCCGCAAAATCGAATTACCGACCACCGCATAGAAAAATCCTGGCACAATTTGGAAACGATAATCGATGGAGATTTGGAACCCATAATCAAAGCATTCAAAAAACCCGCTTAAAGCGGGTTTTTTGATTAGAAAATCATGTTTTGACAGCTTGTAGACATTGTTCCTGAATCAATAAATGTTTGAATGCAGGTTGCCCGGGTCATGACTGTCCTAGAATAAATCCTGGCCATATTTCCTGATCCATTATAATGATAGGCGGCAGTTGCTTCATCTGACCCAGCCCCTAAATCAGATAAATACATCGCAGAAGCTGCAAACGAATCTTTAATCACCCAAGGATCTGCCGCATGTCCCAATAGACTTTTCAGCCTATCTACAAATTTTGACCAAGTAGATGGAATAAATTGCGCAGGCCCCATAGAACCGAATGTGTCGCAAGAAATTGGGGAATTAAGCGGATCTCTTCCTACTGAAGCTGTAATAGCTAAAAATGGCTGCAAATCCCGGCTGACTTTAAAAACTTTTGGCATATAAGCTCCAGTAGACATTTTCTTGCCTTCTCCGGTGGATGCATTCGTAAGCAAACACTTCCCGACATTTCTTCCTAAAGCCGATTCCTGGCTGATAACCGCCAATAAAAATGCCGGCCGAATTCTTATTATCTGTGAAATTGAATTGGCAATATCCAAAGCTTGCCCGAATGTCGGCGCTTGCGTGACTCCAGCCACCTGGAAAAGCATTGATTTTATTTTGGCTGAAGCCTGGTCAGCAGCCAGCTTGTCTTTTTGCTGCTGCTGGAATTGCACCTCGGTCATTTTCAAATATTGGCTTTGTTCCTGCTGAGCCTCCTGGCTCTGCTGGGCCTGCAAAGTCTGCAAAGCAATCGTCTTTTGCAATTGGGATACATTGTCGCTCATTTTTATCTGCTGGCCTGCCAAATAGGTTTTCAAGGTTTTTGTGCTGTTCAGCAAATTGCCCACTTCAGAATTCAGATTATCCAAATTTGCCAAATTGCCGAAAAAATCAGATAAATTCCCGCTCAAAAAAATCACAAACGAGGGCTTTTGATCTTCTTCATAAACAGACTGCAAAATTGCCTGCAATTGCTTTTGTGAATCGCTTATATCCCTGCTAGTTTTATCTATAGAAACCTGTGTGTCGGAAATTTGTATGTTCAAATCCTTCACCATTATTTTCCCTTCGTTTATATCGGCTGTCAAACCCTGAATTCTCTTTTTCAGGGAATTTATCTGATTTTGCAGAGTATTTTTCTGGGCAGTCGTTTTAGTCAAATCCTTTGCCAGCTGAGCGGATTGCTGGTCGTAAAAATCCGCGCATTTTTGCAGCAAAGCTTTGCAACCGGCCGAACTTAAGCTCGTGCATCCGGAAGAATCAGAAATGCCGGCGCACTGCGCGCCCAAGTCATCCGCCCTCGCTAAAGCGGCGGCAGACAAGTCCGCAAAAACAAACAGCAAGCACGCCAATACTGCAAAAAATCTTGTTTTCTTCATATCTCTATTATCCATTTTTTACAAAAAAAATCCAGACTACTAATCCACAGTCCGGATTTTTTGATGATTATTATTTAGATTCGTCTTCCACAACCTCTGTTTCTTTCTTTTCCTTTTCCACTTTTTCAACATCCTCCACATTTTCCTTAATTTCAGTAGCCAATTCTTCTTCCACTTTTTCAGGCTCTGTTACGGAAGCTACAATTTCATCGGCCTCAGCCATGACTTTCACATTTGCGGGAACCTTTAAATCCTTCACTAAAATGCGGTCTTCAAAAGTATTTAAGCCGTCAATGGAAACCTTGATTTCGTGCGGCAAATCTTGAGGCAAAGCCTTCACATCCAATTCCTGGATATTCCTTACCAAAGTTCCGCCCAAATCTTTCACAGCTAAAGAAGTTCCTTCAAATATCAACGGAACGCTCAATTCCACTTCTTCTTTTGCCGATGTTTCAAAGAAATCAATATGAATAAATTTGTCTGAAACCGGATTTTTTTGCAAATCGTGCACCAAAACCAGTCTTTTTTCCTTCTCGCCTTCTATTGTAAGCTCAATCAGAGAGCTTTCTCCGGCTGCCCTCAAAACTTTCTGGAATTCCTTGTAATCAACATCAATAGACACATTTTTTATCTTGTGCCCATAAATAATTCCAGGAATCCTTCCGGATTCGCGAAGGGAGTTTGTCCTTCTGCCCTCTTCTTCCCTGATTTTTGCTGATAATTTTGTCATATTTTATGAAACGTGAATGCACTGTGCCGGACATGCTTCTGCTGCCGAAGACGCGCAATCTGCTTTAGTTACTTCTAATTCTTCAATTTCTTTTTTCTCTGCATCTTTTATGTGGGATTTCCCGTCCTCTGCCATCTCAAAATATTTCGGGCATAATGCCGCGCACGAACCGCACCCGATGCACTTTTCCCTTTCTAATGTTATCTTGCTCATAGTTTTGTAATAGTTAGATATTAATATATTATTTCAAATTTGTAAATAGCCGTATCTTATATTCCACCAAATGCTCCGAAGCCTCCATTGGAGGAACCAAATATTTATATGGCACGATATTTTCCAAATCCGCCGCCAGCGTTTTTCGCAAATTCCCGGAAAAAGTCAAGCGCAATTCTGTGTTTATATTTATTTTCACTATTCCTAGCGCAATTGCTCCCCTAATATCGTCTTCAGGAGTGCCAGATCCTCCATGTAAAACCAACGGCATTTTGCCAACTTTTTCTTTTATATTTTTAAGCACATCCAACCGTAAATTCGGGTCAATTCCAGAAATTTCAATCCCATGAAAGTTTCCAATGCTCACTGCCAGCAAATCCACGCCTGTTTCTTTCACAAACCTCTCCGCATCTTCGGGCTTTGTCAGATTTTCCTCTATTATTTCAAATTTTTCTAAATAAAGCCTTGAAGCATCATTTCCAATCTTCCCCACTTCCCCTTCCACAGTCACGCCTTTTTTATGCGCGTATTTTACAACCTCTTTTGTAATTTTAATATTTTCTTCCAAGGACAATTTTGACCCGTCAAAATGCACCATATCGTAGCCCGCGTCAATTGCCTTTTTTAAATATTCAAAAGATTTTCCATGATCTAAATTCAAAAAAATCGGCATGCCGGTCCTTTTTCGCAAAACATTCCTCAAAGCCACCGCTTCCTCCAACCCAAAAAATGCGCTTTCGCCTTCAGAAGTCCCTAAAATAACCGGCGAATTCAAAACTTGTCCCGCCTGCACAATCGCTTTCATTTGCGCAAAATCCGAAAAATTAAACTGCCCAATCGCAAATTTCTCCGCCTCCCCTTTTTTCAAATAATCTTTTATTGTTTTAGCCATATTACTTTTGTATGCATAAATTATTTGCTCCGCATTCTTCTTTTGTCACTTTTACTCTGGCAAATTTTGAATTTTTTTCTAAAAGTCCAGTTTTGGCCCCAACCTCTCCTAAATTGGCTTCGGAATTTGCTAGACCAAGCTGGATTGCTTTCTCAATATTTTCGTCAAACCTAATAAAATCGCTCAAGAATCCAGCAGCAAACGAATCGCCGGCTCCGGTTGTGTCAACAATTTTCCTGTTTGGATCTGGCAATGCAGAATACAAATATTTTCCATCAGAAACTGTGACGCCTTCCCCTCCTTTTGTCATTACCGCAATTCCTTTGCACAATTCATCTATCTTTTTGAAAATATTCTGCTCATCTTCAAACGGAATTTTTGTAAGTATGGAAGCTTCTTCCTGATTTAGAAATAAAATATCAACTTTCTGCAAAATAACTTTCAGTTTTTCTTCCGGCAAAGCCAATTGCTGTTTTGAAGGGTTTATTGCCACTTTTATTTTATTTTCATAAGCAAAATTCACAATTTCCTCGAACGTATCGCATAACGAATCAGTAAGTGGCGCTAAATAAAACCACTTTGCGCTTTTTATTTTCTTCCAAGGAATATCTTTATTATTCAGCAAATCTGAAGCTCCTCTGTAAACCAAAATTGTCCTGTCGGAGCCGTCATTTGAAATTATGACAGATTGGTTTGTCTGTTTTTCTTTCTTTTTTACGACAAACCTGGTATCAATTCGCAATTGCTTGAGTTCTCTCACAATTTCCAGTCCGGCAGTGTCAATTCCAATTGCCCCACAAAAAGCTGTCCTGAATCCTTGTTTGGCAAAAGTGGCAGCCACATTTGTCCCACCTCCCCCAGAAGTAAAAACAATGTCCTCCACGTCAATTTTAGACCCCAAAGCCATACACAAACCCTCGCCAGTCTGAAAATCCTTTTCATTTTTAAGAATCTTAAACGCCTTGGACTTCACATTAACATCCTGCGCCGCCGACCCAAAAGTTATAATATCGTAAGCCATATTTAAAAAATTTATTTCTTATTTAATTTAGCCTCGGTTTCGGCGATGGCAATTTTGGTTTTTAAGACCGAATCTGGGTTTAAAGAAATTGATTCAATCCCCTTCTCAACTAAAAATTGGGCAAAGTCGGGAAAATCGCTGGGACCCTGTCCGCAGATGCCAATATATTTATTGCTATTCTGACATACTTTTATGGCTTCTTCAATAAGCTCCTTTACCGCTTCGTTCTTTTCGTTGCCGATATATGACAGGGCGCCGTTGTCGCGGTCCAATCCCAAAGTCAGTTGCGTTAAATCATTCGAACCAATTGAAAACCCATCAAAAATTTCCAAAAACTGCTCGGCCAGAATCACGTTGGCGGGAATTTCGCACATGACATAAATTTTCCCTTGTATTCCATTATCGCGGATAATCTGCATAACTTTTCTGCCTTCGTCCAAAGTCCTGCAAAATGGAACCATTGGAATTACATTATCCAAGCCGAATTCTTCGCGGACTTTTTTCATTGCTTTACATTCTAAAACAAATGCATCTTTGAATTTCGGGTCGTAATATCGGGAAGCTCCGCGGAAACCGATCATCGGATTTTCCTCTTCGGGCTCGTAATCTTCCCCGCCCAGCAAAGACCTATATTCGTTGGTTTTAAAGTCGGAAAAGCGCACAATTACCGGCTTTGGATAGAATGCCGAGCCAATTATGCCAATTCCTTCTGCCAATTTATCAATATAAAACTGCACTTTATCATCATATCCCAAACTCACCTCATCAATTTGCTTTTTAAGCGCCGGCTTTAATTTTTTATAATTTAGCAAAGCATTTGGATGCGCTTTTATGCTATTTATAATTATAAATTCTTCTCTAGCCAGTCCAACACCATCATTTGGAATAAAGCTCAAATTAAAAGCATTCGACGGTTCGCCCACATTCATTAAAATTTTCGTTTTTGTTTTTGCAATATTGGAAATATCTGTCTTTTTTATTTCAAATGGGATTATTCCTTCATAAACTTTTCCTTCTTCTCCTTGTGAGCAATCAATTGTGATTTCTTGCCCGGATTTTATGACTTTTGTCCCATTTTCAGAGCCAACTATTACAGGAACTCCCAATTCCCGCCCTACAATGGCCGCGTGGCATGTCCTGCCTCCTGAATCTGTAACAATGGCCGCAGCCAATTTCATTGCCGGCACCCAATCAGGATCGGTTGCTTTTGTCACCAAAACTTCGCCTTTTCTAAATTGGCCAATATCTTTTACGCTCAAAATTTTATTTGCTTTTCCAGATCCGATTTTGCTTCCCACGCTCATTCCATGAGCCACAATATTCTTGGCTTTTGACGCATCCAAAACATAATTTTCCAAAACTTTCAAATTTTTCCTGCTCTGCACAGTTTCAGGCCTGGCTTGCACAATATAAAGTTTTCCATCGCGTCCGTCTTTTGCCCATTCCATATCCATGGATTTTTGGTAATGCTCTTCCACAATCATAGACCATTTCGCCAAACTCAAAATTTCTTCGTTGCTCAAAACAAAGCTTTCCCTTTCCTTTTTCGTGGTAGTGATATTTTTCGTGGGCAACTTCGGATTTGTAGTATAAATCATTTTCACATCTTTTGACCCGATTTTCTTTTCAATTACAGGATTGAACCCTTTTTTCAAAGTTGTTTCAAAAACATAATATTGGTCTGGTTCCACTCGGCCCTGCACCACGTTTTCTCCCAATCCGTAACTGGCATTTATCAAAACAACATCTCCAAAACCCGATTCAGTATCGCAAGAAAACATTACTCCCGAAGCTCCCAGGTCTGACCTTACCATTTTTTGAATTCCGGCCGACAAGCCCACTTTTGTATGGGAAAAACCCATTTCCTGCCTATAAACAATTGCCCTGTCGGTAAAAAGCGAAGCAAAGCACTTTTTCACAGCCAGCAAAACATTCTCTGGCCCCACAATATTCAAATAAGTTTCCTGCTGTCCGGCAAAACTGGCTCCCGGCAAATCTTCGGCAGTGGCTGAAGACCTTACAGCCACATCAGTTTCAGGAAGTCCATAACGTTCTGACAATTTTTTATAAGCAGAAATTATTTCCCCGCTCAGTTCCGCCGGCAATTCTGCTTTTACAATCAAGTCGCGAATTTCTTTTCCTTTTGCAGCCAGCTGCTTTAAATCATGCACATCCAAATCTTTTGAAACTTCCTCAATTTTCTTATCTAATCCTGTAGAAGATAAAAAATAAAAATATGCTTCGGCGGTTGTGGCAAAACCAAAAGGTACATTCACTCCTTTTGAAACTACAGCCTTTGTCATTTCTCCCAAAGATGCGTTTTTTCCGCCAACTTTAGGCACATCATTAATTCCAATTTCATCGAACCAAAGTATATTCTTCATAGATTTTTTACTTGATTAATGATTTTATGGCTAAAATTCCGCGCTTCAGTTCGCCGTAATTCGGAATATTATTTTCTTCCAAATGCCTTATGGATTCTTCAGATTTTTCACCTCCAAGAAAAAAACAAATAATCGGTTTTTCCGGAAACATTCTTTTTGCTTCTAAAATTACTTTGGCGTTTCCAATAGGATTCGTCATAATTTGCGGAGCCTGGATGACAATTAGCCCGCCCACGTTTTTCTGCCCAAGCACAGCCTCAATTGCAGCCTGGTAGCGCTCTGGAGATGCATCCCCAATAATATCAACAGGATTGGATTTTGACCAAAAGGCATTCATGCCCGCAAATCCGGAAATTTTATCAATTGTTTCTTTTGAAAGCTTTGCCAGATTAATTCCTTGAGTTTTGCAATAATCGCTGGCCAGCACGCCGCAACCTCCTCCATTTGTGACAACCGCAAAGGAATTCTGGCATTTTGGCTGCCAAGCCAAAAGTTTTGCAATATCAAACATTTCTTCAATTGAATCTGCCTCAATAATGCCTGTCTGCTTGAAAACCGCCTTGTAAGTTGAGTAATCTCCAGCCATGCTGCCCGTGTGGCTTTTTACTACGCCTTTTACCGACTCAAATTTTCCAGCTTTAATGGCAATAACCGGTTTTATTTTTGTAATCCGCCTGGCAACTTCCATAAATTTTTTGCCATCATTTATAGCCTCCAAATACAAAGCAATTACTTTTGTATCCTTATCTTCAGCTAACCATTCCATAAAATCAATAAGATCCACATCCGCTTCATTTCCATAGGAAATTGCATAAGACAGCCCAAGGTCTTCAATATTGTCAACCACGCTATCCAATAATGCTCCCGATTGCGATATAAAACCGATATTACCTTTCTCTGGCGTAGACGGCGCAAACGAAACATTCAAATTATTATTTGTTCTGATAACTCCAAGGCAATTTGGCCCAACCAGAGGAATTCCGGCGATTTTCGCCTTTTCTAAAATATCATCTTGCCGACTCTTTCCTTCTTTTCCAGTTTCTGCAAAGCCGGCTGAAACCACGATTATTCCGCCCACTTTCTTCTGGCAGCACTCCTCGACAACTTGCGCCACGACGGCGGCCGGAACCGCAACTACTGCTAAATCAATTTCTTCCTGAATATCTGTAATTTTTGCAAAAACTTTATTGCCCAAAATATCTCCCTGGCCTGGGTTTACAAAATAAATTTTTCGCTCATCTTTCCCAAGCAAGGCATTTCCAGCCAAGCCAAAACCCACAGTTTTCTCTTTGGCGCTTGCTCCGATTATTGCAACCGATTTTGGATTGAATATTTTATCTAAATTTTTCATTTTAACAGTTTAAAATCCACAGTTACCGCTTTTTTTTCATTGACTATCACAGGATTTAATGTAATTTCCTTAATTTCTGCTTCTTTCAACCCCATTTCAGAAAGCGCGGCAATCACTTTTGCTGCTTCCTTAAAATTTATCGGATTTTTATCTCTTTTTCCCTGTAAATAAGGATATCCTTTCAATTCCGCTAACATTTTCAAAGCTTCATTCTCTGAAACGGGAGCCACGCGCAGAACAAAATCACTGATTAATTCAGCCAAAATTCCGCCAATTCCCGCCATTATGACAACTCCAAACTGCGCATCCCGTTTCATTCCAATAATCAATTCCTTTCCTTGAACTTTTTCTTGAATTAAAATTCCTTCAGTTCCCTTTATTTTCATCATTTCAGAAAACATTTTCCCTAATTCTGATTTATCTTTCGCCTCGCCAACACCTTTTATCTCTGTCCTGTGCAGAATATTCTTCCCATAAATTTTCAAAAATACCGGAAAGCCAAAATTCTTGGCGGCTTTTTGCGCTTCTTTTTCAAGCTTTACAAAAACAGTCCTTGGCGTCAGGATTTTATATTTTGCCATCAATTTATTCGAGACTTCAAAATCAACTACTTGCATATTCAACCATTATATCATTTATTAAAAAAACAAAAAAGCACCGGTTTGGTGCTAAATTTTTTACTTTATATATTTACCGTCGTGGCCTCCTGATTTTATGTTTGTGTGCTGGCCTTTCACTTTTTCTACCGGAAACCTTTTCTTATTGTCTTCAATTACCCATTGCGCCGATTCATCAATATCCACTCCGGCAGAATTCGCCAGTAAAGACAAAAACCAGAATATATCTCCCACCGCGTCTTTCACTTCATCTTTATTGTCCACCAAAGCTTTTGCGCTTTCTTCCTTCGTTTTCAGCCATTTTACAATATTTCTCAACTCCCCAATTTCCTCCACAATCCCCAGCATCAAATCCTTCGGGTCAAAAAATTGCTCCCAATCCCTCTCCTCGCAAAATTCCTTAATTTCTTTTTGATATTTATTCACAATAAAAACTTATAGCTTCTTGCCTACAAACTCGGCGAATTCGGCTAGGCGCTTGCTGTAGGCGAATTCATTGTCATACCATCCTAGGACTTTTACCATGTTTCCGTTTACCATTGTTTTTTCTGAGTCTACAATGGCTGAATAAGTATCTCCTTTGAAATCCATTGAAACCAAAGGCTCGTCTTCGACTCTTAAAATTCCTTTGAAATTCTTTTCTGAAGCCGCTTTTTTAAAAGCTTCGTTGACTTCTTCTACGGTTGTTGATTTTCTAACTTCCACAATCAGGTCCAAAACAGAAACTGTCGGGGTTGGCACGCGTATTGAAATTCCATCCAGTTTTCCGTTCAATTCCGGAATCATTTTGCCTATGGCTTTTGCAGCTCCCGTTGAAGTTGGAATCATATTCAATCCTGCGGCTCTTGCCCTGCGCAAATCTTTGTGAGGCAAATCCAGAACTTTCTGGTCGTTTGTGTAGCTGTGAACCGTTGTCATAAATCCTTTCACAATTCCAAATTCATCATTTAAAACTTTAGCAATCGGGGCCAGGCAATTTGTGGTGCAAGAACCCATATCCATAACATCCACTTTTTCTGCGTCAAAAGTATCTGCATTCACTCCCAAAACAAACCCAGGCACATCTTTTGCGGGAGCTGAAATAATTACTTTTTTAGCTCCGGCTGTAATATGCTTTCTGGCGCCTGCGTCATCTGTGAAAAATCCTGTGCATTCCAAGACAATATCCACTTTAAGTGATTTCCATGGCAATTTTTCCGGTTCTTTTTCAGCAAAAATTGGCATTTCTTTGCCTTCCACAATGATTGATTTTTCGGTGGAGGTTATTTCCTTTCCGTATGCGCCATAAGTGGAATCATGCCTTAAAAGATGGGCCAAAGTTTTTGTGTCGGTCAAATCGTTTATGGCCACAACTTCCAAGCCAGGATGATTGTTTTCAATATGCTTGAAAACCTGCCGGCCAATTCTTCCAAAACCGTTTATCGCAATTTTTGTTGCCATATTAAGCTTGATTTATGTTTAATAGCTTGTCGATTTTTTGCTTGTCAAAACCCACTATTATCTCGCCATCTATATCAACAACAGGAACTCCCATTTGTCCTGAATCCTTTATCATTTTTTGCAATTGCTGCTCATCTTTTGAAATATCTATGTCTTCAAAATCTTTGCCGTTCTTTTTTAGATACCCTTTTAATGTTTTGCAGTAAACGCAGGTTGGAGTGGAATATATTTTTGTCATAATGATTTAGTACGTATTTTATTGGGCAGGGGCACAATTGGCTCCACCTGCTCCAGAATTTCCGGTGCCCGAATTTGAAGATGAATATGTGGCTGAAAATGAAACGGCAGCGGCTACGGTGCTAAGCTTTGTGTTGCAGAAGCTCGGCTTATTTTTGAATCCTGCGCAAACCATAGACTTTACTCCGTCTGCTGATCTGCCTCCATAGCCCGTCTCATCAATTGTAGCGCTATTTAACACCAATGTCGGCGAACCTTGCACATTGTATTTGGTATCCAAAGCGAAATCTTTCTGCGCGTCGGCAATTCCTCTTTTCGGATCTGAAACGCAACCAGACAATTTGCCAGAATCCACCCCTGTGGATTTTTCGCATCCTCCTGTGTCGCCAGTTTTCATTTGGCAGGCAACATAATCCCAATATTTCGCCGGCTGTTCATCTCTAATGCAGATTTGCCTTAAATTTTCAGCGGCTTCAGCATCTCCATGCATAGAAACCAGCTTGTTTCCTGAAACCGATCCCAAATATCTCACTTTCAAGTATTGAGCCAAAGTTGGGATATTTTTTACAGCTTCAGCCATTGCCCTTTGCATTTGCAATCCATAAGGGCATCTGGCAACCACATAAGCCTCAAGAATTGGAGAGTCTGTTTTGCTAACCGGAGCTTGAGATGCAGAACTTGAAGAACTCTGGCTGCTTCCGCTTTTATCACCTGCCATTGGGATAGCTTGCGGGAACAGCAATTTTCCGTCCTTGGTTGCGTAAGAATCAAATTCATTCCCATTTATGCTAAGCTTTATTTTGACTAATCCTGAAGCCTCGGTTGCGCTGACCATTTTCGCCGTAACTCCTTGCCCGGCAAGATTATTACTGTTAATGTAGCTAAGCACCTCTTTGGCAACTTCCTGGTCAGACTTGCCAAAAATAGTCGGAAAAGAGAAACCCTTATTTGAACTTGCAAAAATAAGTCCCGCCGTAATTATTATGGCAATTAACGCAACAGTAATAAGAATTGTATTCTTATCTTTATTCTTAAAATTTTTCACCACCTTTTGGAATGCCCCTTGAAAATTATACATGATTATTTTTATTAATTTTATATTTCTATTTTAGTTGCTTAATTGCTTTTTGTAAACACCATTTTCAAAATCATATTTTATTAAAGCTCCAAACGACAATTCCAAGTCAATTATTTTCTCATCTGAAATATTTTCAACATATTTTACAATTGCCCTCAAGCTGTTATGGCTAGCCACTACCAATATATTTTTCCCTTCTTTCAAATCCTTTTCCACGTATTTTTTATAAAACGGCACAGCTCTCTTATAAACATCCTTCTCGCTTTCTCCTCCAGGAGGCGCAACAGTGTAGCTTCGCCTCCACTGATGAACTTTTTCTTCGCCATACTTCTCTATCGTATCTTTCTTGTTCAATCCCTGTAATTTACCGTAATATCTTTCATTTAACTTTTCAGAAACATAAGTCGGCAAATCGTTTTCTGAAATATCGGTGAAATTCTGCCATTTGTGCATTTTGCCTCCGTCCAAATGGAAAAAAAGCGGATACTTTTCGCCAAGGTTTCTTGTTATTTTTATGACTGTCTGCATATTTCGTATCAGAGGCGAAGTGTAAATAACATCAAAAGTTTGGCCATTAAAACTTTCTGCAACTGATTTGGCAGTGTCCGCTCCTTCTTTTGACAGGGGATTATCCACCCAGCCGGCAAATCTGTCATCTGCATTCCATTGCGACTTTAAATGCCTCAACAAAAAAAGTTTGCTCATTTGATTTCTTGTTCAATTTCTAATAGTCTACTGTATTTTACCATTCTTTCCGGCTTTGCGGGAGAGCCGGCTTTCAAATAATCAGCTCCAAGGCCGACTGCCAGGTCCGCAATAAAATTATCCATTGTTTCCCCGCTTCGGTGCGATACAATTGTTTTCCAGCCGAAAGACTTTGCAAGATTACAGGCTTCAATTGTTTCAGAAACAGTTCCAATCTGGTTTAGCTTTAAAATAACCGCGTTGCAAGCATTTTTATTATGCGCTTCTTTTATGCGTTTTATATTAGTTGTTGTAAGATCGTCTCCCACAATGCAAATTTTATTTCCCAATTCTTTGGTCATTTCCTCAAATCCTTGCCAATCTTCTTGGTCAAACGGATCTTCAATAGAAATTATTGGGAATGTTTTCAAAAATTCCTGATAAGTTTCAAATAGTTCTGTTTTTGTAAACTCTCTGCCGTCTAAATTATATTTTCCGTTTGTAAAAAAGCTAGAAGCTGCGCAATCCAAAGCAATTTTTGCCTCATCTTTGTCTATGGCGCTTTTTAGCAAATATAAAGCCTGTTCGGTTTTAGGAATTGCAACAGCAAATCCCCCTTCATCGCCCAGTTCCGTTGGCCCATAATTTTTTTCCACCAAATCCTTCAAATTTCCAAAAATCTTATTGCATAAAACCAAATTTTCAGCAAAAGTTTTCTTTTCCGGAATAATTATAAATTCCTGGATATCCAAATGTTTTTCACTTCGCACGTGCTTCCCGCCGTTTATAATATTAAACATCGCAAAAGGAATATTCAACTTTTGCCCAGACAATTCAGAAATATATTTATACAAAGGATTTTTTTTTTGCGTCGGCTCCAGCCCTACAAACAGCCATTGAAACCGGCAAAATTGCATTTGCTCCCAGCTTTGACTTGTTTTCTGTCCCATCAAGTTCAATCATTGTCCTATCAATATCTTGCTGTTCTGTCACGTCTTTCCCTTTCAATTTCGGCGCTATTATATTATTTACGTTTTCAATCGCCTTTTGGACTTCCACAACCACCGCTTCGTTCTCGCCAGTAGAAGCCCCAGCAGGACAAGATGCAATAAAACTCCCTTTGTCAGTCTCTAATTCCACTTCAACAGTAGGATTCCCCCTAGAATCTGCAATTTCCCGTGCAATTATGCTTTTTATTTTGCTCATTTAGTTTGCGTTCTTAAATAGTCGTAGGCTGCCAAAGCGGCTTTGCAACCTTCGCCGGCGGCTGTTACTATTTGCTTGTATTTGCCGGAATTATTGTCACCTGCGGCAAAAAGTCCGGGCGTTTTAGTTGCGAATGTTTCTGATTCCACCATAATTTCGTCTCTTTTTGTAAAATCCACCAAGCCTTTTGCCAAGGCCGTTGCAGGCTGAGTGCCAATTTCTATAAAAACTCCTTGCACTTCCAGTGTCTTATTTTCTTTTGTAATGTTATCTTGGTATATTAAAGAGTTTACGAAATTTTCCCCTTTTATTTCTTTTACAGATGCGTTTGTAATTATTTCAATTTTATCAGATTTTTTGGCTTCGTTCTGGTTTTCCTGGTCAGCTTTTATTTCAGCTCCATATTCCAAAACATAAATTTTGCTGGCATAATTTGTCATAAACAATGCAGCCTCAAGTCCGCAATTTCCTCCGCCAACCACAGCCACGGCTTTATTTTTGAAAATCGGGCCGTCGCAAGTTACGCAATACCCCACTCCTTTGCCGATAAATTCTTTTTCGCCAATTGCTTCCAGTGGTCTTGGATCAGCACCCGTTGCAATAATTACAGACTTAGCTTCTATTTTTTCAGCTTCCGTGGTTGTTACGGTAAAAATATTTTCTTGCTTTTCTATTTTTTCCACCAAGCTAAATTTTATTTCAACAGATTCCTGCTTTTCCAAATGCTCCACAAATTTTCCAATCAATTCCATTCCTGAAATTTTTTCAAAACCTGGATAATTGCAAACTTCTGTTGCTTTTTTTGCCATTTGGCCGCCGAATTCTTTTGTAATCAAAAGCGTGCTCATTTTCTGCCTTCCGGCATAAATGCCGGCAGTAATTCCAGCCGGCCCTCCACCAATGATTATCAGGTCGTAAATCATTTTATTGTTTTTAAATAATCTTTCATTTCTTCCCTATATTTTGAATCTTTCAAGGTCAAATAAAAGAAAGATTTCATCCATTTTAGCTTGTCTCCGCACTCTAACCATTCGCCTGCCAATTCATATCCATAAATTTGCTTGCCTTCTTCGAGCATCGTAGACAAAACTTCGGCCAAAACGATTTCGCCTTTTTTGCCGGGTTTGGCTTTCTTCAAATAAGCAAAAACATCGGGCGTAAGAATGTGCCTGCCCATTATTACCAAATCGGAAGCTATCTCATCGGGCTGGGGCTTTTCAATAATTTTTTTGATTTTATAAAGATTGCTGGAAATTTTCTCAACTGCGACAGACCCATAAGCTGGAATTTTATCTCTTGGAAGCCGTTTCAACCCCAAAACCGGGGCATTGCAGGTCTTAAAAATGCTTATCAGCTGGGCTAGCGCCGGAGTTTGGGAATACATAATATCATCTCCAAAAGAATTTGCCACAGGCTCATCTTTTATGTGCGCTGCTGCCTGCAAAATCGCATGGCCATCGCCTTTTGGTTCTTTCTGGATGACAAAAGTCATTTTTATGCCCTTAAACTCATTATGGAAAGCCGCCAGTTCATCTAGCAAAGCCTGCTTTTTCCTTTTTGCCAATATTTTTTCCAATTCGGGAGCTTTCTTAAAATAATTCAAAATGGATTTTTGCTGCGGACTGATGACAAAAATAATTTCATTAATGCCTGAATCTTTTATTTCCTGCACAATATATTGGATGGCCGGCTTGTCAGCCAGGGGAAAAAATTCTTTTGATAAAACTTTCGACAGAGGCAAAAATCGCGTTCCCAAACCGGCAACCGGAATAATCGCTTTTTTGATTTCTTTTTGTGTTTCCATAAAAATTAAGATTTAAATTTGACTTTCCTTAAAAATGCCGGGATTTCCCACTCTTTTTCTTGCGCCTGGCGCTTTCTTTCCTGCAAATCTTCGGCTTCTTTTATCTCCACGCCACTGCGCCTGATTGTTTTTTTGGCAAAAATTTCGGCAGGCTCGGTAATGTCCAGCTTTTGAGGCAAAACCGGAAATGGGTCTTCAGAAATTGTCGGGAAAAACGGAATTTTTACCGCTTTTTCAACCCCTGGCTTCTTGCCAACCGGAATCTTTTTGGCAGAAGCAGATTTTTTATTTTTAATTGTGATAGGCTTTTCTTTTACAAATTCTATTTCTTCCTCAATTTCCTGATCGCCTTCCCCGCCAGTCATCAAGATCGTAGTCTT
>CAIMDW010000018.1 GCA_903839895.1 Candidatus Staskawiczbacteria bacterium | reverse complement strand
CCATTTTTTTCTCATCGATATTTTCCGCTTTTATCCTGACTTTTTCTTCGCCGATTTTTTCCACTTCAGCTCCCATGCTTTTTAAAATTTCTAAAATATTCTGGATGTCTTCAATAAACGGCACATTGTCTATAATGCATTCTTCTTTTGTAAGCAAAACAGTAGCCAGGCATGGACCGGCCGCATTTTTCGAGCCTCTTACTTCAATTTCTCCGCTTAATTTTTTCCCTCCACTTATAACAAATTTGTCTGCCATAATATTATTCATCCTAATCGAAAAAAGCCATATTGTCAAAGTTTGGGAAAGGATTGAAATTTAACGCCTATTAATGTAATATACAGTTAAATATGACAAAAAAAATCCGCTTAATAATTCTGCTTTCCTGCGTGCTCGCATTCTTAATTATTGCTCCAGTTTTGATTTTCTATTCCATGGGCTACCGGCTCGATTTTGAAAAAATGAAAATCACAGCCACCGGAGGCATTTATGTGAGAACCTTTCCTGCAGCAGACAAAATAACAATCGATTCGAATATTTCTGAAAAGCCCGGCATTTTTTCAAATGCGATTTTTGTGCAAAGCCTGCTGCCAAATAGCCATACAGTCTTAGTGCAGAAAACCGGATATTTCAACTACTCAAAAACTCTTCCTGTGCAGGAAAAAGAAGTCACAAAACTGGAAAGCGTGCTATTAATCAAAAACTCAGCAACTTTTTCCAACCTGGCAAGCAAAATCGACTATTTCTCCCCTTCCCAGAACGGGCAATATGCAATTACAAAATCTGCCACAACTTCATACAGTTATTTTTCATTTTCTTCGCCAAAGCAATCCAAAACATTTTCCATTGCCAATCAGGGAACAACTGCGATAAAATGGTCTGACGATTCGTCAAAAGCTTTGATTTCCATAAAAAATAATACCAGCAATTATTATTACCTTTTCGATTCTTCCCTGCCAAAGCCGGCCGCGCTTCGCCTTGCATTTTTAGATTATCTGGCCCAGCAAATTTCATTCAATCCGCAAGATTCCTCTCAGATTTTCTTCATAAAAAGCAAGACTCTTTACTCTGAAAAAGCAAACAAAAACACGGCTTTGATAAAAAACGTTTTAGCTTATAAAATTTCCAATAATAATATTTTATGGCTCTCAACTGACGGCTCGCTGAACAGCTCTGACATTTCTGGCAAATTAATAGACCAAATGACTGCAAAAAACATAAAATTAAACAGTCTGAACCTATACTCATTCTCCGGCAAGACCTTTCTGCAAACCAATGGTTCCTTTTCGCTTTTGGATCCTGCTGCAAAAACATTGGAAAACATAACTCCGGTTGCCAACGACTACAAAATCATAATTTCCCCAGACAGCAAGAATATGGTTTATTGGTCAGCCGATAAAATTTACATTTATTCCTTTGAAACTAAAAAAATCCATCTTTTATCTTCCGGATCTGCCATAAATTACTGCCAATGGCTGAACAACGATTACGTAATTTTCACCCAAGGTGATAAAATCATGATTTCTGAAATCGATTACCGCGGAAACATAAATATTGTTTCCCCTCTCAGTTCGGCAAACATTTCAAACATGTTTTACAACTCCCAAGACGGAAAAATTTACATTCTAGCGAACAAAACTCTTCTGGAAACAGAAAAAATCATCCCATAAAATAACACAAATAAAAAAACAGAAAGTGAATATTTTTCTTTTCGGGCTGGCCGTGGGTTTGGCGGGCGTGAAAAATATTTACTTTCTGTTTTTTTATGCTATTTGGGTTTTATATATTTCTCCTTTTTCTGCTTTGCAAGTAGCTTTATATGGGCAGTAACTGCATTGCCAGTTGCGCGGAAAATCTTCCAGTTTTGCCGGCAAAGAATCGCTTTCCACTTGGCCTTTCAAAGCATAAAATTTGTCCAGCAAATCTTTACACATAGCCTCGTCATAATCCACAAAAAACTCCTTCATTTCCTGCCTATCTTTGTCTATATAAAGCAAGATGCCTTTTTTGATGTTAAAAAAATGCAAATATAACTGTATTTGGTAAACATTTTCTTCTTTCGGCGCAGTCAAATTCCTAAAAATCATGCTGTTCATGCTTTTTATATCCAGCACATAATTTTCATTTCCCACGCACAAAATTGCGTCGGCTCTGCCAGAAATTATCTCCTGCGAAGGAATGGGAATTTCTGTGACCACGCCCAGCCTAAGCCTGTATAAAATATTAAAAATATTCCTGTGGATACTGTCCCCGTGCTCAAAAATGCGCATTAACCTGGCGTCTATCGGCTCGCGCGGAGCATTTTTAAACTTAAAAAAAACAGCGCGGGGGCATTTTCCCGCATCTGTAATATAAAACCGAGTCTGTTCCCTATTCTTCTGGTTCTCCAAATAAAATTGGTCAATCAACTCTTTTAGCATAATAAAATTTTACCACAAAAAAAGAGCTTTGCAAATTCTGCAAAGCTTTAGATACTATTCTTCGCCCGGAGGCGGAAGGTGCAAGCCCCAAGGAACGAAGTCGGTTCCGGGATCGCCTTCCTCGACATGGCCGATGACAATCGGGTCGTAATTGTCGGTTTCACCGTCGATTTGGGTTTGTTGGCCCACGCGCATGACGTCGTCAACTTCATTCGGCGGAACCATTGCGATATAGCCAATCCCGCAGTTGAATGTTTCAGCAAGGTCCCTTCTTGTCATGCCCATTTCACGCATAAAGCTGAACAGGGGCGGAATATTCTCAACCCAGTTGTCCACGACAAAATGATGCCGTTTGTCCACGCCCAATTTTCCGATGCCGTCGCCCGTAACCGGCAAAAATCCGTGAATATCGATACCGGCGCAAATCAAAGCTTGCACCAGCCCCACATACGAACGCGTCGGAATCAGAGCTTCCTGCCCTACAGTCCAGCCGTTGAGTTTAGTCAGGAATCCGTCCGGCAGTTGCATCACACGCCGAATTATCGGGGAGATTCCGTTTGCATGCAAACCCGAAGAAGGAAAACCGATTAAAATGTCGCCAGGCGCAACCCTGTCGCCGCTTATAAAACGCGAAGCCGGATTTAAAAGTCCGACAACGCAGACGCTAAGCGAAGGAGCATATTCAACCGGAGGTTCGGCATTCATCAAATATCTGTAGGCAGGCGATTCGCCTTGCCCCAATGCGCAGCTTGCCATCCGGCAGGCTTGCATAAAGCTTCCTGCCAAAGCTATTGCCATTGGACTTTGAAAAAAATCATCCGAACCGCAGGAAACCTCATCCATATAAAGCACAGGATCTCCGCCATGGGCAGCATTGTCATTGGCGCCCATTAAGAACGTATCAATGCCGATTCCGCCGAAGTGGAAAAACCCTTTGGGATCACGCAATCCGAGGTGGTTCAGCAACATGGAAATCCATGCTTTATTTCCCAAACCCTCCTTGGTGGTCAACCAGGCATGAAAGCCGGTTCCGTGAAATTCACAGAATGCCGCGTGCTTGGCCGGAACAATATTGACTCCTTTTTTGGCTGGGAGATATTGCGTTTGCTGGCAAACCTCCTTCATTAGGTTTTTAAACCCCTTCATCTTCGCGTAATCCACGCCCGCTAAAGCGTTTTCATTAGGTGACATAAGCTTTCCTTTCTATTTTCAGAGTGCTACCAAAATATTAACAGTTTTTCAAAAAATGTCAACCAAAAAGGGGTCAACCAGTTGACCCCTTCGAAATTTATCTTTAACGTTTTGCCCACTGTGGCGCTTTTCTGGCTCTCTTGAGTCCAAACTTCTTCCTTTCTCGCATTCTTGGATCGCGGGTCAAGAATCCTGCCTTTCTAAGCCTCTTTCTAAAGTTATTGTTGAAATCCACCAATACTCTGGCAGTTCCGTGCCTGACGGCCTCAGATTGGGCCCTATGGCCTCCTCCTTGGACTTTTACTGTAACTCTAAACTTGTCCAAGCACTTCATTTTCTTCATAGAAGCCACTGCAGATTCCTGATCTTCAATAGTCTGGAAATACTCTGTATATGGCTGGTTGTTTACAATGAATTCCTTGTCTCCTTTTGTAAAAAGCCTTACGCGGGCAACAGCTGTTTTCCTTCTTCCGATAGCCTCAATATATCTGTCTGATTTCCCAGACTCTTTAAGAGCTTCGGCAATTTCCTTTGAAACTTCCTGTTCAGAAATTTCGCCGGAATCATCCAAAATCGCAGCCATCTGCGAAGGAGCTTCTTCAATCTTTTCCTCTTCAATTGTTTTTTTAATCCTTGGCATTTTGATTAGTTTTCAAACTTTAATCTTTTTATTTGTCTTGCCCTTAAAGTGTTTTTTGTGAGCATTCCCATTACGGCAGTCCTCAAAACTTCTTTCGGGCCTCTTTTTATTAAAAATTCCTTCAAGCTTGCCTGCTTCATATTTCCCAAGTATCCTGTGAAATGGAAATAATTTTTCTGTTCTACTTTCTTTCCTGTAAATATCATCTTATCGATATTTTTCACTAAGACTGTGTCGCCCATGTCTTTATATGGCACAAAATCAGGCTTGTTTTTTCCGCGCAGCAAAACTGCCACCTCCACAGCCAATCGGCCCAATGGTTTTTTTTCAGCGTCTACTGTAATTATTATTCTATTGATTGGTTTTAGTGTTTTCATATGTTTTCCCCTCGCCTTCGCTCGGGATAAGTGTTCGCTTACGCTCCCTTAACTAATTCAATTATTACCATTTTTGCCCCGTCGGAATTCCTCGGTCCAAGCTTTATGATTCTTGTGTATCCGCCGTTCCTTTCCTTATACCTTGGAGCGATTTCGTCAATTATTTTCTTTGTCAAAGCCGGGGTCAAGTCTGTTGCCAATGCCCTCCTATTAGGCAAATCTGCCTTCTTGGCTTTTGTAATCATTTTTTCAGCAACCCTTCGCAATTCTTTTGCTTTGGCTTCTGTTGTGGTTATTTTTTCATTCAACAAAAAACTATTGGCCAGACCTCTCAAAAGAGCTTTCCTTGGGCCTTTTTTCATTGATAATTTTCTGCCTATGCTCAGCTTTTTCATATTACTCGTCGCCTTTTAATTCTAATCCCAGTTTCTTGATTTTTCTCTTTATTTCTGAAATTCCTTTTTCTCCCATGCCTTCCAATTCTGCCAATGCCTTTTCAGATTTCTTCACCAATATGCCAACTGTCTTTATTCCATTGTTTGCCAAGGCGTTCAAGGTCCTGCCTGTCAATTTCAAATCTTCCACAACCAATTTTGTCACATCCTCTTCTCCAGCTTCCTCTTCCTTAACTTCAGCTTCCTCGGCTTTCGGCTCTTCGCCGGCTTTTCCTTGGAATATAATATTGAAATGCTTTATCAAGATTTCACAGGCCTCAAAGAAAGATTCTTCCGGAGTAATTGTGCCGTCGGTTTCTATCTCCAAATTCAGCCTGTCAAAGTCTGTCCTGTCGCCAACCCTCATATTTTCCACCTGAAAATTCACATTCCTGATAGGAGTGTAAATTGCGTCTACTGCCATGGCTCCAATTTCAGCCTTGTCCAATTTTACCTGATCTTTTGGCACATATCCGATTCCTTTTTCAATTTTCAGTTCAATTTCCAATTCTGTTTTCTTGTCTGTGATTGTTGCAACGTGCAATTCAGGATTTACTAATTTTACCTGCGGAGGGCATTTAAAATCAGCTCCTATAACTGCTCCTTCTCCTTTTGAAGTCAAAGTGATTTTGTGGGATTCCCCCTCAAAAATCTTGAATCTCAGGTTTTTGATGTTCAGAAGAATCATTATTGTGTCTTCTAAAACTCCTGGAATTGTCGAAAACTCATGCGGGACTCCCTTTATTTTCACTTCTGTGACTGCGGCTCCCTGCAAAGAAGAAAGCAAAACTCTCCTCAATGCGTTTCCGATTGTGACTCCGTATCCCGGATATAAGCCCTCAACTTCAAAAACCATTTGGTTTTTTTTCTTTTGGGTTACTTTTGGCGCTAATGGAAGTGGTATCATCTTTTTTATTTAACCCCAGATATCAGTGCTTTGGCAGAGCCTTGGCACTATCACCCTGGCAGATTAAAATTAATTATCGTGAATAAAACTCGAATATTTGTGAAATTTCTGCTGGAGGTTTGACCTCGTCCAAGCTCGGTTCTCCAATAGGCTTTGCTTCCAATTTTTCTTTGTTCAATGAAAGCCAAACTGGAACTTCCTGCTTTTTTAGGCTTGCCTGCAATTCCTTGAAAATTGGCTTTGTTTTCTTGTGTTCCTTTATTCCGATAGTATCTGAATTCTTGACTTCGTAGGATGGAATGTTCACCGGCTTTCCGTTTATCAGAAAATATCCGTGCGAAACCAATTGCCTTGCTTGAGCCCTGGTTTTCCCCAATCCCAATCTGTAAATTACGTTGTCCAATCTTTTTTCCAGCCTTCTTATCAACTCTGCTGAAACGTCGTCCACTCGGCCCATTTTGGCCAAAGTTTCCTGGACATATCTCTTGAATTGCTTTTCTGAAAGCCCATACCATTTCTTCAAAGTCTGCTTTTCAGTCAAAGATTGCTTATATTCAGATTGGCTTCCACCTCGTCTTTTTCTCTGGGGTCCTGGAGCATATGCCCTCCTTAATATTGCGCATTTTTGCGAAAAACACCTGTCTCCTTTCAAAAAGAGCTTCTGTCCCAATCGCCTGCAAGTTTTACATTGATCGTATTGCATAGAATTAAACTCGTCTTACTTTTTTAGGCCTGCATCCGTTGTGAGGAATAGGCGTTACGTCTTTTATTGAAACAACATTCAAGCCTTGAGTTATCAAAGCCCTTACGGAAGATTCTCTTCCCGCTCCGATTCCCCTTACCAAAATTTCAATCCTGTCTATTACTCCCAATTTTTTGCAGATATTTGCCATTGTTTCGGCAACTTTTGCGGCTGCAAAGGAAGTTGATTTTTTTGTTCCTTTGAATCCCACAGATCCTGCCGATTTCCAGGCCAAAACCTGTCCCTTTGAATTTGTAAGGGTCAAGATTGTATTGTTGTATGTTGAAGAAATATAAATTTTTCCGGTCTGAGTGCCAGCCACGACAGCTTTGGCGGGGTACCCTCCGGGTCCCTCTTTGGCAACTTTCTTGTCTATTTTCTCCTGTTCTTTTATAAGCTCTTCTTGATTTGTTTCTATAATATGCTTTTTTCCCATAGTATTTTAGTTTATGTTGGTGTTGCTGATGGTTTTCTGCCAGAACCCATTGTTTTCCTGACATTTCCCCTGACAGTCCTATTGTTTGTTTTCGTCCTTTGACCCCTTACCGGCAAGCCTTTGGCATGCCTCATTCCTCTCCAGGCTCCAATATCTTTTAATCTTTTCACATTAATCATAACCTGCCTTCTCAAATCTCCTTCAATCTTATGGTTCTTTTCTATATATTCTTTTATGTCGTTTGTTTCCTTTACGGACAAATCGCTGGCTTTCCTGTTTGCGTCAATTCCCAGCTTGGCTAAAATTTCCTTGCTCAAAGGCCTTCCAATCCCATGAATATAGGTCAATGAAATTTCTACTCTTTTATTTTCGGGTATGTTTACCCCGGCAATTCTTGGCATAGTTTATTTAAATTAACCTTGTCTTTGTTTATGTTTCGGATTTTTTTTGCAGATAACATAAATCGTCCCCTCTCTTCTGATGATTTTGCAATCGTTGCAAATTTTTTTGATTGATGGTCGTACCTTCATTGTATTAAAAAAAAATTACTTAATCGTCTATTTTAATCTGTATACGATTCTTCCCTTTGAGTCGTCGTATGGGCTCATTTCTATGGAAACTTTGTCACCTGGCAAAATTGTAATCCTGTTCATCCGCATTTTGCCCGACAAGAATCCGGTGATTTCTTTCCCGTCGCTTAATATTACCTTAAAAAAAGCGTTTGGTAAAGCCTCTGTGACCCTTCCTTCCTTTTTAATGACTTGGCTGCTTTTCTCTTCGTTTGGCATTATTTATAGTATGGTAATATGTTAGCAAATTCCATAACATTAGTCAAGCCTTGCTAAAACTTGAGCTGAACGTGCACTGCGCCTTGGCTTTTTGGGGCTGAATTTACCCAGAAAGGCCAGAAGTTTACCTGCACTTTTGATACGCCGCTGCCCATTAAGCTATCTATTGTATTTTTGATCTGTTCGGCGTTTTGCCCCAGCACTGAAAGGGACAAAGAATTAACGTCTATGCTTTGATATGCTCCGGCTGAAAAATTCAAGTTCAAAGTTTCTTTCCCGCCGGAAATATCAACTTTACTGGCCGTATAATCCAATTTGAAACTGTTGTCCAATATTGTTTGAGACTGAGACATTTGTTCAACCAAATATTTTTTTGCAAATTGTTCCAAGTCTGCTTTTTTAAATGCCAATGCGCTAGCAGTGACTGTCACGCTGGAATTGAAATTTTGCGCAACTGCTCCGGATTTTACGGAAGTTGTGGAGTTTGCCGCAGCTGAATTTATTGCGTTATCCAGCACAACATAATCTGCGGGAATCTGGCTTTTCAAAGCTGATATTGCGTCGCCTGTTGCTTTTTTAGTTAAGGCATCTTTGGCGCCTTGGATATCGTCATCGGTAACTTTCTTGACTTGGCCCGAATATCCGCCGGCCATCGCTTTTGTGGAGACTGCATAAATGCTGTAATAAGCGTCGGTTCCTTTCAAACCCGGAATTGAAAAATTGGACGGGGCTACGTTATATGCATCTCCGCTTTCAGTTGCCTTAACTTGGACTTGCACAGTCCCTGGCGTAATTTTGCTTCCAGATTTTGTGGCGGCTGGAATTGCAATTTTTCCTGTTGCTATAAATAATTTTCCCGAATCAGACATAAAATGCGTGCCAACTTTGAAATTGAAGGTTTCAGGCGGATTAACTTTGTTGTATATTGTTATAGTTCCTGTGGCAAACCCTTCATTGGAAGCATTGCCGGTCGCCGGAAAATCCTGCGAAGCTGTTTTTGAAGCCTGAAAATATTGGGCGGGAACAATCTTGTTTGTGGAATCAATTGACGGGGCGGATTTGTCGGCTGTAATTGCCTGCTGATAACTCAAAGTATCCACTTTCGGCCAGACAGCAATGTCAACTTTGGGCAATGTAAAAAATAAATAAATGCCAATAATTAAAACTACCGCGCAAATTCCGGAAAAAATCGGCCAAAATGCGGACTTTTTTGGCATCCTCCTTTCAGGCATCCTTTGCATTGGCTCAACTGTTACTGGAGTTTCCATTTGTGAAACAGGAGCAAAAGTTGGGACAGAAGAAACATTAGAAATATTAGAAACTGGGCGTTTCCTCTTAATTTTTACAGGAGTTTTTTTATCCTGCAAAACTTTGGCTATTTTTTCGGCTTTTGCTTTAGGGGGTTTGATATCGTAAATTTTCTTTGGCATAATTTATAAAATTTACTCTAATATTGCTTTAATTCTTCTGACTCCAGAGCTGGAGCTTTCTTCTTTTTGTATTTTGAAATGTCCCAAAGTTCCTGTGCGTTCCACATGCGGTCCTCCGCAAATTTCCCGGCTTGCAATTTCACTGCCCTGACCCACAGTATAAACCTTCACGAGCTGGCCATATTTTGACTCAAAAACTCCCATAGCGTTCAGCTCTTTTGCTTTTTCCAAAGTCATTTCCTCGCAGCTAACCAGCATATCTTTCTCTATTATACCATTTACAAAATTTTCCACATCTTTTATTTGTCCACTGGTCAACTTTTCTTTATGCGAAAAATCAAATCGCAACCTTTCTGCCGTAATATTGCTTCCCTTCTGGTAAACTTCT
>CAIMDW010000017.1 GCA_903839895.1 Candidatus Staskawiczbacteria bacterium | reverse complement strand
CCACGATGACATCGGGGTGGGGGCGTGATGGAATGATGATTTTTGTATAATTTTTCATCTTGCTATATTTATATTATATCAAATTACAAAATGTTTGTCAAGATTAGCATAAAATTTAAATTTAGCTTTAATCTTGACAAAAATACTTTAAGTTATATAATGTAGGATAGTTCGAAATAGCTGTATGAAAGGAGACAGCAAATTAGAGAGCGCTGCTCTTTGAAAATAGAAGGCAAGTCAACTACGTTTGAAAAATCTGTCCATAGGACAGACCAAGTTTTAGTGGAGGACACTCCAATGACGCAAACTGACATCGCAAAAGCCGCCGAAAAAATGGCGGAAAACAATGGCGGCGAAGTCCGCAAAGCCAAAAAGACGGCCAAACCGCGCCGTCCGCGCCCGCAAGCCGAACCCGAGAAGGAAACCCCCTTGCCCGATGAAGCCGTTTCCATTCCGGAAACCATCACGATTCATCCCGTCGTTCCGATTCCGGCACCGCCCGTCATGGAGATGTCCCAAATCGCCACAACGGGCATGCAGATGATGAGCCTGGCTTCCAACGGGGAAGCCGACGATCTGCTCAGCGACATCATGAATGCCGGGCGGAGTCTGGAACAGGTTGGAAAGTCGATCAAAATCGCCAATGCCATCCTGAATGACCCCAAGGCGATTGTGATTTTCCTCACGGCGATCGCCAGGGCAGACGAATGGGCGACCATGAAGAAAAACTTCGACAACTCCGCAGTGAAAGTGCGCGAGAAGTGGATGTCCATGACCCTGCCCGAAATCATGAACGAGCTCAGCCATGAAGAGACCATGGGCGACCAGACCGCCGGGCAAATCTTGAATACGCTCAATGCGTACAAGAAGAGCCCCATCGATGTGCTCGAGCCGCTCTGGAGGCTGGAAGAAATCGTTCGCGAAGCGAACGGCGTGGATACTTACTTCCAGCTCGGCAACCTGCTCAAGAAACTCCAGCAGAAGGGTTTCGTGGAAACCCTTTCGTACCGGAAGTTTTACCCGGAAATCGCGATTGTCGTGGGCGGAGTCGCCTACGTTCCCATGAAGGAACAGGGCAGGATCCTGCCCATCGCGGAAGCCGGCTGGTCTTTCTTGAAACAGGCTGAAATTCGGGCGAAAGAGCGCGCCGCCGATCAAGCGCGGCAGCTTGAGGAAATGAAAGCCTCGACCACCGGCATCACGCCCGAATAAGCGAAAGCCGGCAAGGAAGGCAAGCTCTTCCTGATCATCGGATTCGGAGGAGTCCTCTACCACATCAAGGACCGCAAGGTCCGCGTGGAAAATTCCATCTCCACCTGGACCAAGTCCAGCGGATGGATCTACTTCAACCGGATTGCCGATTACTGGCGAGACACCAGCGTGGTCTCCCGCTTCGAGCGTTGGCTCGAAGGACGCGTAATCAGTTGACACAAGGCCCTTGGGGAAAACAAGCAATTGTTTTTCTCAAGGGCATTTTTTTTGCCCTGCCTGCCGGCAGGCAGGTTGAATTTTCTTTCAAAATATGTTAAATTAGCGTATATTAAACATATGAATCCATTACTTAAAAATTTTATATTCGTCGTTTTAATCCTGCTCGTTGTCGGGGCTATTTTCAGTTTGCTATACTTTCCAGCTTCAACCCCAACTGAAGTTTCCACTACGCAAATCGTTTCGGACATTAACGCAAACAAAATAAAAACCATCACGGTTTCAGGAGACGCTTTGGACATAACTTACACCGACAGCAAAACCGCCACTTCCATGAAGGAATCTGGAACAGGACTTACCGATTTATTGATTAATTTGGGCGTGAATAAAGACAGCTTGCAGAAGGTTAACATTGACAACAAGGCCGCCAAAGAAGATTTGTGGTCATGGCTGACTCCAATTTTGATTTTTGGAATTTTGCCGCTGGCCGTGTTTGGATTTTTCTTCTGGACAATGATAAAGCAATCAAAAGCGGGAGCCGTGCAAGTTTTTGATTTTACAAAAGCCAAAGCCAGATTATTCGGAGCTGAAGGGCATGGCAAAGAAAAAATAACTTTCAAAGATGTTGCGGGCCTGAAAGAAGCCAAAGAAGAACTGGTGGAAATTGTGGACTTCTTAAAATTCCCGAAAAAATATTTGGCCATGGGAGCTAAAATTCCGCGGGGAGTTTTGCTGGTGGGTTCAGCAGGAGTTGGAAAAACTTTACTGGCAAGAGCAGTAGCTGGAGAAGCCAATGTTCCATTTATGTCAGTTTCGGGTTCTGAATTTGTGGAAATGTTTGTGGGAGTCGGTTCGGCCCGCGTGCGGGATTTGTTTGCAACTGCCAAAAAATCAGCTCCATCAATTATTTTCATCGATGAATTGGATGCGATTGGACGACACAGGGGAGCCGGAATTGGCGGAGGACACGACGAAAGGGAACAGACTTTGAACCAAATTTTAGTGGAAATGGACGGCTTTGAAAAAGAAACCGGAGTGATTATTTTAGCCGCCACCAACAGGCCTGATATTTTAGACCCGGCTTTGCTGAGGCCTGGAAGATTCGACAGGAAAATTGTTTTAGATCCGCCTGATGTGCACGACAGAGAAGAAATTTTAAAAATCCATTCCAAAGACAAACCTCTTGGAAAAGATGTTAAGTTTTCAGAAGTTGCAGAAAGAACTCCTGGATTTTCGGGAGCCGACTTGGCAAACGTTGCCAACGAAGCCGCTTTGCTGGCCGCGCGACAAAACAAAACGCAGGTTGATCAGCGTGAATTTTTGGAAGCAATTGAAAAAGTTTTGCTGGGACCTGAAAGAAAGTCGCACATATTGTCTAAAAAAGAAAAGGAAATTGCAGCTTATCATGAAGCTGGCCACGCATTGGTTTCTACTTTTATGCCAGAAACCGAAGCCGTTAGAAAAATTTCCATAATTGCCAGGGGAATGGCAGCAGGATATACTTTGCAAGTTCCTTCTGAAGAGAGGAAAATGAAAACCAAAACCGGTTTCATTTCTGAAATCGCCACTTTGCTTGGCGGATGCACAGCTGAAAAAGTGAAGTTCGGCGAGATGACAACGGGCGCTTCAAATGATTTGGCCAGAGCTTCGGACATGGCAAGACGACTAGTAAAAGAATTCGGAATGTCTTCTTTGGGACTGATCGCTTTTGGGGAAAAAGAAGAACTGGTATTTTTGGGAAAAGAAATTTCCGAACAAAGGAATTACTCTGAAAAAATTGCTGAAAGAATCGACGAAGAAGTGGATATGATTATCAAAGAAGCCCAGAAGCACGCAGAAATAATTTTGATAAAGCACAAAGCTTTGTTAGACAAGGTTGCACAAGATTTGTTTGAAAAAGAAATAATAGAACGTGAAGAATTTGAAAGATTAATCGGAAACAATAAGAACGGCAACAAAAAAGCCTAAGGGCTTTTCGGGCGCGTAGCTCAACGGTGGAGCAGGAATCTTATACATTCAAGGCTGAAGGTTCGAATCCTTCCGCGCCCACACAATTTAATACAAGGGCGGTTAGCTCAGTTGGTAGAGCATTTACTTGACGTGTAAAGGGTCATAGGTTCGAGTCCTATACCGCCCACCATGGATTTTAAGATAATTTATGAAGATAAGGATTTATTGGTTATAGACAAACCTGCCGGAATTGTGGTTTTTCCGGAAGGACAAACCAAGGAAAATACGCTTGTTGAGGCGCTTATTGAGCGATTTGGCGAGTTAAAAAGCGTAGGGGAGGCTCCAAGATACGGAATTGTGCACAGGCTCGATAAAGACACTTCCGGCATATTGTTGGTGGCAAAAAGCTCTGAAGGCTTGATTTTTCTGCAAAAACAGTTTATAAATAGAGAGGTAGAAAAGAAATATGTTTGTTTGGTCCAAGGCGTCATGGAAGATGATTCTGGCGAAATCAAAACCTTGATTGCAAGAGCAAAAGGCGACCCGAGAAAACAAAGGGCTTATTCTGAACTTAATGCGCCAAAATCTGCCAGGGAGGCAATTACAGAATACAAAGTTTTAGAAAGATTTGCCGATTATACTTTGTTGGAAGTGCAAATTAAAACAGGAAGGCGACACCAGATAAGGTGCCATTTGTCTTATTTAAAGCACCCGATTGCAGGAGACAAATTGTACTCCTTCAAGAATTCAAAAATTCCAGAAGGCTTAAACAGGCAATTTCTGCATGCTAAATATTTAAAAATCCAATTGCCGGACGGACAGACAAAAGAATTTTTGTCAGAGCTGCCGGAAGAATTAAAACAAGTAATAAAAAATTTAGAAAAATAACATGGTAACACTATTAGAAAAATTCAATAAGGAGCAGCAGAGGAATTTGCCTGATTTGAGGCCTGGCGATACAATTAAAGTGCACCAGAAAATCAAAGATGGAACTAAAGAAAGAATCCAAATTTTTGAAGGAGTTGTCATTGCCAGAAAGCATGGCAAAGGCGCTTCAGCTACAATAACTGTCAGGAAAGTTGTAGACGGAGTTGGGGTGGAAAGAGTTTACCCTGTAAATTCACCGGCCATTGAAAAGGTGGAAATTTTGAGGCACGGAAAAGTAAGAAGGGCAAAACTTTATTACTTAAGGACTGCCAAAGGAAAGAAATCCAGGCTGAAGAAAAGCACCAAAGAATTCGCTTCCGCAATTGCCGAACAGCCAAAAGAAGCAGCAGAAGAAGTTCAAGCTACCGAAAAAACCGAAGAGAAATAATGGACGCGCGGGTGGCGAAATGGCAGACGCACTACCTTGAGGTGGTAGCGCCGCAAGGCATGCAGGTTCGACTCCTGTCCCGCGCACCATGCCGGGGCGCTTAGCTCAGCTGGTAGAGCATCTCATTTACACTGAGAGGGTCATAGGTTCGAGTCCTATAGCGCCCACACAAATTATATGCCTGGATAGCTCAGGTAGTTAGAGCACAGCTCTGAAAAAGCTGGGGTGGTCAGTGCAAGTCTGACTCCAGGCACAATAAAAAATAAACGCGGGTGTGGTATAGTGGCTATTATACGTCCTTGCCAAGGACGAGATGGCGGTCCGATTCCGCTCACCCGCTCCACTAAAAAACCACCCTTTGTCCGGGGTGGTTTTTAGTTGTGTTTATGGAGTTGCGGCTCATAGGTCCTATAGCAGGAAGTATCTATATTCTTGCCATTACTTTTGCTGGTTATATATCCTCCTTTGACCAAATCGCTTATCAGTTTTCCCGTAGTGCCAATTGCAATGCCGATGCTGTTTGATATTTCTTTAATGCAAATGTTTTCTTCTTTTAAAATAATATCAAGAACTGCCCATTGAGGGGAAATCAAAGACACGTCTCTCGGTTTGTAATTTTTCATATAATTAAAGACGGGTTTCAGATCTATTATATTTTTATTTTTAACGATGCTTTTTATGGTCGCGTATTCTAAAAATGCCAGCGTTGAAAAAATGATCACAAACCCAGCGTAAGTTTTTAAGATAAGAATCAAATTGCTTAAAGCCAGAGAAACAACAAGCATGGGCAAATCAATTAAATTGTAGAGAATGGCTATCATGTTTTTAGGTTATATAGTATATGTCGTTGCGCCAGCCATTATCTTACAAATAAAAAAATCCGGCTATTTCTAGTCGGACTAGCGCAGGCGAAGCCCCGCTTTTATCAACTCTTGAACTGTGCAATTATAACCTAATTCTTGGACCGCTTCGGCAATAACTTGTTCCGCTTTTATCGGCGCAACTCCTAAAGCTTTAAGAGCCGCAACCGCATCCTGGACATTTTCAGGTTGAGAAATTTTTTCATTCTTCTGAATGGTAATCTTTCTTTTCCTAAACTTATCCAAGAAAGTAAAAAGCAAATGACAAATAAATGCTGTTATTCTCCACAACCAGCCTAAAATTGTCATAAAAACGGAGAGCAGAAAGTCTGTTGCGTTTCGGCCTCTACGAGACCATTTTGTATTTGGGAAAATACCCGGCGCCTTTTTTTTCTTCACTTTGCGATAACCAATGCGCCTGCGCTATAACCCATATAAACATCGGGCGGACCAATCGCTATGTCTTTGCCTGAAACCGGATAATCCTCATTTTCCAGGTTTTTTACAATCTGGTCAATTCTGCTAAAGTCTGCCTTTAAAGTGGCAGAAAGGTGATCATCCAATTCTCGGATCCTTTTCTGGACAGCTTCCAAATCCATGCCACGAATCTGCGCTTCATCATAAAATTGACCCAGATTCTTATCTTTTTCAAGCAGTCCATTTTCCACTGATACTCCGCGGGCTGAAATTTCCTGCAAAAAATATCTTCTGTTTACAGCCCGGATGCAGGCAGAATCGGCAGATTGGCGGCCCGATTTTCTCATTTCGGCATATGCGCTTATTTCTATCGATTCATTAAAACGGAACTGCTCGAGCTTTTGCATGAGATTGTAAAAGATAACTCTGTTTTTACGCCACTCATTTGCAACAGCCTTCAATGGAGGAGGCAGCTTTTCACCCAATGGAATGATTTCCATCCCATTGCTTGAGCCAACCTCGTCGATGTTTTTTTGAAGGTCTATCGGAACTGGAATTAGCGTTGACTTCTTTGGCGTTTGCTGGGTTTCTGAGGGCTGATTTTCTGCATCGCATCCGCCCAGCAAAATCAGTATCGAAAAGAGAAACATCCTGTAAAACATGTGTTGATACCTCCTTTACTACGGCATCACATTTCGATAGATTCCGACAGGATCGTTCGCCCGCGAAGTTTCCTGGCGTAATTGCGGAAGGATTTGCTGCAAGCTTTGATTGAGAGACTCACGTTCTGTGCGAGTCATCCTGAAAAATTCCGACTTGGTCCGGTTGAGCACAGTTAAGTTCTGGATTGGCAAGCCGATAAAAACTTTGTAATAAATTCCTTGGGGCTCGGGCCGTTCCAGATCAAACCACGAAATCAGCATGTCTTTCTTGAGCAATCCCGGATATGTGTTTTCCGTTGGCACCATAGGGTCTTGACCTAGTATGCTGACTGTCCGTTCCAGTTCTCTGACTAAAAACTGCAGTTTCGCTTTGGATACGTAAAAGTCAGGGGCTGGAGTTGGGACGGGCGTGGGAACCGGGGTAGGGTCGGGAGCGGGAACCGGAGTCTCCTGTGGAGTTGGCGTAGTTGGTTCTGTATCAGATACAGAAACTACATTAAAATTCCTTTGTGGAGTTCTTACTGCGATTCTCCGTCGGACCAATTCCGATTTTTGGTATGTCGCCGTTCCTGTCCTGTATCGTACGCCAGGGCTGACTTGAGGAGTAAACCGTATATTCAACTGCTCTCCATAAACGCTTCCTAGTGAACTTCTCAAATCAAATTCCGCGCAACCTTCTGAATCGGTGCTGATAAGCCTGGCAGGCAAATTGTTTATATTCACCAAAATCGGCGTGTAGGCAAAAGTGATTTGATTGTTTTCGATTTGTCTCTCAGACTTAGTTTCAGACTGGCCAAGAGGAGTTTCTTCATAATCAAAACCATTGCCTACAGAAACGCAGAACGGCATTATCATCGCCCATTCGTTTTGCAAAAAATGCGCAAAAAGATCAGGCGGATGTGGTGCAAAATCGTTGCCATTTGTATTCGCGCTGCTCATTAAGACAATAAGCGGTCCGATGCCATACAGTGCGGTTAAAACCGGTTCGCCGATGAAATCATTTTCCCAGTCATACTTCACATATTTTTCCTGGCGGATTTGCGTCACAGTCTTTCTGACTTCCTTGACCACGGCCTCTTGGCCTGTCAATGAAAGCTTAATGACCGGATTTTCCATTGTTGCCTCAGAAATAATCTTCAGTTCGGCAACTTTCTGCCGGCTTATGACACTAACTTCCGGCTGGCTTTCCTTGGATATGATGTCATACCCCTTGTAAGTGCCGCAGCCCGAAAACAGAATCATCGCCAAAGCGAAAAGCAGTGAATTTCTCATAGTTTTACTATCCTTTCTGGTACTTCAAAAGCTATTAGGTTAATTGCTAATTTGTGAAAGTGCGGTCTTTATATTGTTCCTGATTATACCAAAACATGTGCCTTTGTCAAATATGCACACTGCAAAAAAAAGAGGCAGATTTTTCTGCCTTTTATCGAAACTAAAAGAGCATTCCTTTTTTAGGGAGGGCTGTAACTACACAATGATACCATTTACCCTCATAACAAGATGATGGCTTTTGTGTTACAGCTTTTTTAATAGTAGCCGCAGTTTCGCCATCACGGACGCCCTCTATCATATAGTCACCTGGCGGTAAATTTATCACCGAAGTTTTTCCATAACCGAGAATAAAAAGCCAGGATTTTTTTGTAGCTTCGTCGATAAATCTAAAACCGAAGTCCTGGTTATAATCCCAAGAATATAAATCGTTTTTTATAAGCACGGGAACTGTTTGTTCATCTGTCAATCTCAATTTACTTTTGAGTTCTTTAATCTCCTGGTCTTTTTGCTCGCCAGTGTGTGTGAGTTGGTCAAATTTTTTTTGCAATTCGCTCAAGCGTGAAAAAAGGCTGTCGCGGTCTTTAACTCTCGACTGAAGATTTCCAACTTCTTTTTTCAGGCTGGCAATCTGCTTTTCCTGAATGTTGAATTTGTCTGCACTAAATTCCTTGCGAATGCATTCCATTTCGTGGCGAGTTTGGGAAGTAGCGTAATTCTCAAACCGCAAAGCAAGGCCAATATCCGACCTTACGGCTATATCAACCATTTCTGAGAGAAAGGGGATGGACAACTTCGGATCCTTCCGAAGCTCTTTTGCCACCAGCGGTTCCGCCTCAAAAAGGTTGAAAACATGGCCGTCACCAATAGGCTTATTATCTGCCTTTTGGCAGGAAATCAGAAATACCAGAGCGATAAAGCTAGCCATTAGTCTCATAGTAAGACTCCTTTACATATCCAAATTACAAATTATTAAGGAACTGTTAATTAGATGGATTATATTCTTAATTTCGCCTTTGTCAATCTTCGCGCCAAACGAAAAATCCCCTGAAAATTCGAAAGAATTTTCAGGGGATTTACAATGTTTTGCCAGATGAGGCAGTCTGACAAAATTTGCCTAGATTTTCTGAATCATGTCCAGTCGGTCAAATATGGCGCGATGTACGCCGTGGCATAGCCGAGACCGATTAGAAACAATAATCAGAGAACCATCACGAACATTAATGAGCCTTGGCCGGGGTGGCGGTGGCGGAAGGGGTCGCTTTCGGCTTGACCGAGGGGGTGGCTTTAATCAAAGCCTTGGTGATTTCATTCCCATTCGGCGAGAAATATTCCTTCACCGCGCCAACTGCGTTGGCTTCCTTCGTGCCAAGCGGCTTGGTATCCACCTCATGGGGAGGGATGACCGGATGAACATACGTGTCCAGAACAATATTGCGGTGTTTAACAGCCGCTAAAGCTTTGGACAGATTATCATCCTTCATGTTAATGGGGTTGGCCATATTCTTCAGATTTTCCAAAGCATCCATGGCCGTCTTCGTAGCGCGTTTGGACGCGATTTCGCGTTCATCCCGCTCAACCTCGCGCCACTTGTCCTGCAGAAAGTTTTCCGCTTCATCAATCCTCTGCTGGTTAAAATCAAAAGATGACTTCTGAGCCTGCAAGACTTCAGAATCCCTTTTGAGATTATCCTTCAGGGTGATGGAGTCGGAAACCCGTTTCATGATGGCCTTGTTCAGATCCTCCCAGGTGCACTGGTTGGTGCCCACCATCAGGGTGTCGCCGGGTTTGGATTTCTCCAACAAAGCGCTGCCGTTGTGCATGATGAGCTCATTCTCGGCCAATTCGGCGGTTTCCTTCGCGACGAGTTCAGCCTGCGTCTTCACATCCCCGCTCTGTTCAGCCGCCTGGACCTTGTGCATCTGCAGCTCGTTGGCTTTAGCGCGCAAGTCTTCCTTGACGATGTTGATGAGGGTTTTATCGGAGCTGTGCTCGTCGATGGTTTTGCCGATTTGGTCGGAACTCGTTTTCATGCGAGCCCAGAAATTCGGCACGACGAAGGTGCCGAGCAGCAAGAGAATCGCTGCCAGAATTGCCCATTTTGTTGCCGTCAACATTGAACTATACCTCCTGGTATAAACTTTCAAAGATTCAAATGAATTAGCTTGCTTCTTGTTTTCGGGCAGTTTTGAGCCGGTTGCCTCTTTAAACCGTTCAGGAAGAACCCATTTCAACCTAAACTGGTCATCCGGCTCAAGCGAAATATACTTAATGCCGTAGCGCCGATAAAGCTCTTCTTTTTCGGCACGGGCCAAATCATACTTCTTAAACCGTCCGCTTAGTCCCCAGAATTCAATGTAAACATCGTACCCTGGCAGATAGAAATCCGGCAGAGCGCGTTTTCTTTCGGCGGGAAATAAGAGCTCTTTTTCATACTCCACTTTCACGCCACGCTTATGCAGAAAATCAGCAACTGTGGCTTCGGCGTTTGTCCGAGTCCGGAAGGCTATAGCTTGATAGGGAAATTGCTTAAATGCATGCCGCGAATCAAGCCTGATAAGGCAACGCTGTGAATCAACCCACCAACCGCTGAGTTTGTCTAAAAAGCGATTGCCGGTTTTCTTCTTGGCGAGTTGCATCCTGCCGCCTTTTTGGACTATTTCGTCCAGCCGATCAAGCCGCTTTTTAATTCCAGACCACAGCGATTTGCGGTTGTCATTCACTTGATAACCTCCTCTCTTAATGTTCAAATAAGTTATTGATTTTTCAAGGAACTGTCCTATCTATAAAATTTGCCTCTTTCTACTTTTATCCTATTCTTCCTTAAAAAATAGTCAAGTTTTTGGGCTTTTTTCAGCATCTTGACATGGTCTTGATTGTGTTGTCTAACTATTGACATAGGACCTCTAAAATGCTACTATATATGATACTTCTGAAAGGGAGTTTTTTTATGAAGAATACAATAAATATCGTCAAGAGGTTTATAGTTGAGCATAAAAAATCACTCGTCCGCACAGCAGCTGTAATAGCTGTAATCTGCACTTGCTTTGCAGGATTAGCAATCCCAAGGGCAACAAATGCCGATTTGGCCAAGGCTTCATATATAGCCCAAAAAGCAGTCGGACAAGCCCAGCAAAAGGCAGTCAAAACAATCAAGGCGGTTCTTACGGCTTACTCAAGTTCGCCCGAAGAAACTGATGATTCGCCTTTTATAACTGCATCCGGAAAACTGGTAAGGGACGGCATAATCGCAAATAATTTGCTGCCTTTCGGAACCAAAATCAGGATTCCAAAGTTATACGGGAACAAAGTGTTTACGGTTGAAGACAGGATGAGCAGCAAAAAAGCCAGCCATCAATTCGATGTGTGGATGCCAAACAAACCTTTGGCAATCAGCTTCGGAGTGAAAACCGCAGACATTGAAGTTTTAGAAAACTAAATTAAAACAATAAAAAATCACCCATACGTATTGGGTGATTTTTTTGTCTTTATGTTTCTAGCCTGTTAGTTTGTCATAAATGTCATTGTGTTTGTCACTGATACATTTCCAGAAGCGTCTGCCACTTGGATAATGTAGTAGTATCGCGTGCCTGACTGCAATCCGCTAATGACTACGCTCTGCCCCAGTTGGCTATATGCTGTTGATACATTTGTGGCTCCTACAAATATCGGAGCGGTAAACTGCCCGACAGCCGGTATCGCGCTAATTGGAGAAGTGCTGTAAAATACTTTTCCAGAGTTATATCCGGTAGCAGTCCAGTTGATTGTAGCACTGTTGCTTGTCGTACTGACAGATGTCCCATAGATTGTCGATCCGTATACGTCTATTCCATACCCTCTTGCCATTGTATTATTCATTGAGGCCAAGGTAACTGGTCCTACGTGTCCTACCGGTGAAATTCCATAACCTAACTGATATTGGATGACTGCGGCATTTGTAAGGGGTCCGAAATATCCTGTGACCAACCCTTCGGAGTATAAATCAGAATTTGATGCCAAGAATGTTTGCAATTTTGAAACATCTGATCCTGTAGATCCTATTCCCATTTGATTAGTAAGCGGCGTATCTGCAGAAACGATATAATATCCGTTGGCCTGCGCAACTCCCACAGACAATAATGAAATGGCTAATGCTAAAGCCGAAGTTACGGCTATTGTTTTAATATTTGTGTTCATATTTTTTTGTTTAATTGATTTATTAAGTTGCTTATTTTGTTTGTCGGTCTTCATTCTATATATGTCTACCAAACAAGATATTCCTTACGCTGGCGAAGCTGCCATCTTAATTTTAAGCTTTGTCGCATGATTGTATCCCTTGTTTTCTTTTATGTTTTTAATGATTGCTTTCTCCGCGTACAAAATTAACATCATGGCGATTAGCGAACCTAAGGGATTAGTAATAAAAAGAATTAATTCGTCTATAATATATATCATGTTTTTATTTTTTATATTTTTTATTCAACCTTTCTAATTAGTATGTCTTTTAATTGCTTTATTTCTTACATAAGCATAGAGTTAAGGAGTGGACAATCAGCAACAATTTTTGGAGGCATACGACAAGTACGCCCCTGCTATTTCCCGATATTGCTACTATCGGGTTTTTGATATGGAAAAAGCCAAAGATGTTGTCCAAGAAACTTACACCCGAACCTGGAAATATATGGCCGACGGGAAAAAAGTGGAAAATATAAGGGCGCTATTATATAGGATAGCCACCAACATTATAATCGACGAATCAAAGAAAAAGAAAATCTCTTCTTTGGACAAAATCATGGAAGAGGGCTTTGCCCCATTTACAGACACAAGGCAAAAAACCCAAGACCATTTCACGGCAGAAGAAATCATTGTCATAATAAAAACATTAGATGAAAAGCACCGCGATGTGGTGCTGATGAAATATGTGGAAGAGCTTACCACAGAGGAAATCGCATTTGCGTTAGACGAGACGGAAAACAACGTTTATGTGATGATAAGCCGGGGCCTAAAACTTGTAAGAAAAATCATGAAAAATAGACTTATATAATATGAACGGAAAAACCATCAGATCTGAATCGAATAAAGCAATTTCAAAACTGGAAGCAACGGCTACGCAACTCGCCATTATCGCCGTTGAAAAAGAAACTATCAGAAGCGAACTTGAAGTGATAGCAAAACAGCTTGCCATAATTGCCATAGAAAAAGAGGATATCAGAATCAAATTAGAGGCTACAGCAAAGAATCTTGCTGTGACTGCCAAGGAAAAAGAAAAAACCAGGAGCGAGCTTGAAATAACGGCAAAGAACCTTGCTGTGACCGCAAAAGAAAAAGAAAATATCAAAATTGAGCTGGAAGCAACTGCAGAAGATCTCGCCCGTGCCAAAGCCACCGATGAAGCTATGCTTGAAAGCATTGGGGATGGAGTCGTGGCCACCGATGAAAAAGGAATCATCACGCTCGTAAATAGAGTGGCAGAAAAACTGCTTGGCAAGAAAAACAAAGAAGTGCTGGGGAAATTTTTCGCTAATGAGATCAATTTAGAAGATGAAATGGGCTTTTCTATCCCCATAGAAAAGCATCCTATAAACCTTGCTTTGACAACGGGGACTTCTAAAGATATTATTTATTACTACATCCGCAAAGACGGGACCAAATTCCCCATGGCGATTATTTGTTCTCCTGTCATACTTGAAGGAAAAGTGGTGGGAGCGATAAAAATTTTCCGTGATGTCACGCAGGAAAAAGAAATCGACAGGTCTAAAAGCGAATTTGTGTCAGTAGCTTCCCATCAACTCAAAACTCCCGCAACAATCGTAAATTTTTATACAGAAAAATTGCTTAACAGCTCCCATAGCGTCATTACAGCCAAGCAAAGAGATTATATCAATGAAATCCGCGACGCTAACCAGCGCATGATTGAAATCGTAAACACGCTGCTCAATGTTTCCCGCATAGAAATGGGGATATTCCCCATTGATCCTATGCCAGTGGATGTCATTGGTATCTTTAAAAATACAATAAAAGAATCTCAGATGAACCTGGGAAAAAAGAAACTTATCCTTAAAGAAAAATACCACAGGCTAAAACATATGATACCAATTGACGCGCTGATGCTTAAAATGATTTTTTCCAACCTTTTATCTAACGCCATAAAATACACTTCTGCCGGAGACTCCATATCTATTGAAACCTCAGAAAAAAATGATGATCTATTAGTCAGCATTGCAGACAACGGCTGTGGAATTCCCGCAAATCAGCAAGATAAAATTTTCACAAAATTTTTCCGGTCAGACAACGCACGCAGGCATGATACGGACGGCACAGGGCTGGGCTTGTATATTGTAAAATTAATGTTAGACCATATAGGAGGAAAAGTATGGTTTTCATCAAAAGAAAAGGAAGGAACTAGTTTTTATTTCAGCATCCCATTAAATAATTTAAAATCATGAAAAACGATAAAAAACAAACCATATTAATTGTTGAAGATGAACCTGCGTTGCTGAAAGCATACGTTGAGCAATTTACCGAAGAAGGGTTTTCAGTATTACAAGCCCAGAACGGACAAGAAGGATATGGCAAAGCGCTCAAAGGCAAGCCAGATATCCTTTTGCTTGATATCTTAATGCCGGTCATGGACGGGCTGACCATGATGCAGAATTTAAGGGAAAACGAAGCCTGGGATAAATCGATTCCGATTGTCTTTTTGACCAACTTATCCGCCAACGAAGAAAGGATCATGAAAATAATCACTGAAAACAAGCCTGCATATTATTTTTCCAAATCTTCCCTGACGCTTCGGGCGATAGTGGAAACAGTGAGGGAAAAACTTGCTTTGAGGCCATAAAAAAAGAAGGGGATTTAACCCCTTCTTTTTTTACCTAGCTTTTATTTTTTTAAAAACGCTAGAGCAGCCACCATTATCTGGATGAAACCGACTGCCAGCATTGCCATCGTCATTATCGTCATCCATCTTACGGACTTTTCATTGCTTCTGCGGAGTTCTGATGCTGCTCTTTCAGTCGCTTGCGCCAATATTTCTGCGTCGGCTTTTGTAGTTTTTGCCAACAAATCTGCGTCGGCTTTCGTGGTTTTGGCCAGCAACGCATCTGCCGCTTTAAAATCCTTTTTCTCGTTCACACTCACCAATCCGGCCTCCAAAAGTAAATCGCTGGTTTCGAGCAAATTTTTAGCTTCAATGTAATTTTTAAGTATGTCTTCGAGTTCCATAATTTTTATTTAGTTCTCAAGATTCTTGGAAAAATGCTTCCATGACTGCTGGGCGTTTTTTATGAGCTGCTTTGCCATGTCTTCTGGAATTTTTTTCGCTTCAACATATTTTTCAGAAGCATTTTTCATGAATTCTTTGTACTCCTTCTCGCTCATTTTGCTTATTTTCTTAACTTTGGAAGAAATATGTTTGTAAAAATCAGCTGTCGTATATTCTATGCTTTTCCTTAACTCTTTGCCCTTTTTTGAGGTTAAAAACATGCTGGCCGCAACTCCCAATGCTATGCCCGCTACCGCCCCCTCTATGATATTAAGTTTGTTGTTTTCCATAAATTTATTTTTTAATTTTATTACGATTATTATGCTTTTTTACTTTTCTTAAAAAACTTAGAAACAAAAGACAAATTGAAAACATTTTCCGCGAACTTGTCTATTTTTTTGTATAAATCGGATGACTCTTTGGAAATTGCATCAAGAAACTTTTTAACAATTTTTATGCATTCAACTACCCGGTAGGCTGCGACACCAATAATTGTAGCTGCAAAAATCAACGCAATCACTGCAATTGAAGCCACAAGATTGAATATTATTTGCGATATTTCCAGTATCGGCATCTTAAGAAATTTTCTGGCCACTTAAGAAATGCCAGATAATTGCGACAACCGCCAGAACCAAAAGCGCATGAATCAATCCTCCAATAGGGTAAAATGCGACTCCGAGAACCCAGAGCAATATTAAAATGATTCCTATCTCTAAAAACATATTTTTTATTATTTAATAATATTATATTTCTACTGTCTACTATATATGACAGTCTGCGAGCAGATTCCTTACAACAAAAACCGCCCTTATTAAAAGGCGGCTTTTACATGCTTAGTTGACTACTTTTTTGTAGTAAAGGATACCGCGTCCCCGTTAACTGTGCCATATTGGTTTTTTGCAACTGCCCTGACATAATACTTTTTATTATTCATCAAGTTGCTTATATTTGCAGATACGGCAACCATTGAGGAAGCTTTATTCAATGGTTGTTCTGCAGTATTTATGACTGAAGAAAATGAGGAATCAACGCTATATGCAAACCAATATGTTGTTGAGTATCCATTTGGATTGATATTGGCATTAACTTTTGCCGAAGAGCTTGTTATACCATTAACCGAAATAGTATTGACCGTCGGAACAGTCTTAGCAGAAGGGCCCGCAGTGGTGAAGTTTAGAATCTTCCCATTCACTGTTCCAAATTGATTTTGCGCATCAAGACGGAAATAATATTTGGTAAGGGGCTGCAAGCTCGCTAAAGAAGCTGAAACATTTGCAGAGGAGTTTCCGCTGTTTGTTGTCTGAATAGTAGAAATCGCGCCCAAATTTGAAGTCAGACCATATTCGAACCAATATGTTGTTACTGAATTTTTAGAGTTAACTTGGCCATTCAAATTTGCGGTCGTTCTTGAAATATCATTTGCGGCAACTGTACTGGCTGCTGGGGCAGTTCCGACAGGAGCTGGCGTGGTACTGGTTTTGAAACTATAAGTTGTTCCGAACGCTGTCCCTACTGAATTTGTGGCGCTTAACCTGAAATAATAATTTGTGTTAGATTTAAGGCCGGTTATGTAAACAGGAGCATAAAGTGTCACGTATCCAGAACCAATTGCATAAACAGACGTTTGTGTTCCCAAAGCCGAGGTCTCTCCGTATTCATACCGATATGTTGTTGGCTCTCCGTTCGGATTAACTGTGCCGCTTACCACGACTGTTGAAATATATGGCACTGCGCCCGAATCTGTTTTAACAATTGGAGAACTGGGTTGCAAAATGGCATCAGAACTTAAATTTGACGAAGACGATGCTGATATTTGAACAACAGCTTGAGGAGTATTGGAATTGCCCCATATCGCATATCCAATTCCCCCTATTAATATTACCCCGACTAAAACTATGACGATTATAGAAGTTTTATTCATATTTTTGTTTTTTTAATTATTTTATTTTTATTTTATTTTTTATGACCCTTAATAACTCAAAATAAAATTACTATGACAATCCCTTCATGATTAAAATATGCTCTTTCTCGTGCTTTTCTTTCATATCTTTCCATTCATCTTGGCTGAATGTCCAACCGCCATATTTCTTTTCTTTTTCTTCACAAAAAGGGCAATTTTTTATGTCTTTCTCCATATTATATACGACAGTCTGCAAAGTAATTTCTTACAACCAAAATCAGCTTTTTTACTCTCTGTCAGTGAACACTACAAGCCGATTAGAATAGGTTTTTTGAGCCATAAGCCAATCCCCGGCGCAAGTAATAATATTAAGATGCGCATTGCCATCGCTTGAATTGAAGACTTCCGGGGCATGTTCATTTCGGCCATATATTTTTAATTTTTTTACCACAAAAGCGACCATCATTCCATTTTTATCTTCGACATATATTTTATCGCCCGTTTTCAATTTGTTTAAATTATCAAACACCGAACCGCCGCCATTTTTCCACAGGCCATAATGTCCATCAATGATTGCGCTGCCGATATCTCCGGGACGAGGTCCAAGATTAAACCACGCAACATTGACAGGGCCCTTCGGCGCATCTATTGCCCCTTGAGACGTAAGGCCCGCGTATTCAATAAAAGCATTAACGCTTATGCTTGGAATTCTCAAACGGACAGGAAGTTCCGATGCTTTGACGTAGTAGGGCGAAAATAATATAATTCCAGCAATAAATAGTGCGCTGATTATTTTCATATCGAGGCAAAACCCGTATTCGGAAACTGCGGCGTGTTTGCTATTATTGCCGAAACTTTAGCTTCAAGCAATTGTATCACCTGTTGCATCAAGGAAATAAGTTGCTGTTTGGCCTGATCAATGAGCTGTTGGTTTGGCACATTAACATTCGACGCTGCATTTACATTAGCAGATGTATTTATTGGAACTATAACTGATGCTGAAGTTGAGATTGACGCAGTCACTGGCACTGGAGTTGGATTTTAGATTGGTGTAGGTGTCGGTGTCTGCATTAAAACTGGAACTAAAATATTATTAGCATCAAGAGTAATTGCTGTCTGCGCTAAAGCTCTGCCATTTAATATGGCTCCAGTGTTTAATACAACAGCTGTCTGATCTAATATGTTTCCATTAAAAATGGCATTTGTGCCAATAGTAGTTTGCCCGCCAACAACCCAGAAAACATTACCAGACTGGGCTCCTCCGCTAAGAATAACTTTTGCGCTTGAGCTGACGTTAAGGCTTTGAGATACTTGAAAAATCCAGACATCGTTGGCGCTGCCAGAAAGCGTGACATCGGTAGGTATTGTAAGGCCCGTGCTCCATTTATATAGTCCGGGAGCTAACGTAAGCCCGCCAATATTTCCTGCTCCCAATTCAGTGATGGCTCCAAGCGAACGCCCCATGGCGTCAATATAAGCATTCTGCATATCTAACACCGCAGCAGTCAGATTGGCAGAGGTTGGATTAGCATAATCAGAAGCGTATACCTTTCCAGTCACCAAGGCCGATGTAGAAAATGCGCCAGCTGCTGGCAGAATCAATCCAAAACCGGTAATGGCGCTCGCAGCTATCGGACTCACTCCAATATCTCCAGTAACAGAGGTATTGCCCGTAGTCGATATTCCTGCTTTTGATAAAATCGCAAAATTGCCTGCTGTTCCAAGATTTACGGCTGCAGGCCCCGCCGCAGATGCGCCAATTGGTCCCATTAAGCTGAACACAAACGCAACAACTGATATTGTAACAAAAAATTTATTATTCTTTTTCATATTTTTTATTTTATTTATTTTCTTCCTCATTAAGTTTTTCTGCTGCTTCTGGAGTGGAAACAGTTTTGCTGATTGAAAGCAGTTTGACTATCGCCCAAGCCACAAACCAGTAAACGAGCATGGCAACCAAAGTTGTCCATTCAAAAATGATACCTTGTATCTGAGTTTTGCCAAATATGCTCAAAAATGGAGCCGCAAGAAACTGCGTTATCGAATATATGAATCCTACAAAACCGGAAAAGGAATTTGCTCCCAATAATTTAAGCGCAAAACGAAATGCCAAAAGAGCTTCAATCAAGCCCAATATGTACCAGATAATTTGAATACCCTTGTATATCGGCTTTGTTGTTGGAGAGTTATAAGATGATTCCATATTACTTTTATAAATTAATTTTTCCAATTACCGGCCTTAAATTACGAAATGAAAATTTTGATCTAAATTGGTTGTCTCAAAATCATTTCGTAATCTAAGGGATCTACTATATATGACAGCCTGCGCGCAGATTTCTTACAACAAAAAACCGCCTCAATTAAAAGGCAGCCTTAAAAAAACATCGTCACAATTACTGTAATTCCCACTGCCGCCATAAGTATAGTGGTGATCCAGCCGCATGCAGTGATGAATTTATGATTTTTATTGTCACCCATAACCTTTTTGTCAGCGCTCATTTTGACAATGAAGAAAAGCACTATTGGAGCAACCAGGCCATTGCCAACCGCCGACCAGATGAGAGCCT
>CAIMDW010000016.1 GCA_903839895.1 Candidatus Staskawiczbacteria bacterium | reverse complement strand
TTGCTCTACCATTGAGCTACGTCGGAATGGATATTTACATAGTACTAAATTAATCAAATATTTTCAAGCGCAGTCGATTGTTTTGTGGTAAAATAGAATAATTAAATAATATATATGAATAAAAAAATAATGTGTGGCATGTTTGCCGTTGTAATAATTTTGGCGACGATAATCGGCGGAGTAAGTTTAACGCAGAAAAAATCTGTTAATGCCAGAAACTGCAAATATAAAGTGGAAAACAATGATGTTGCGCTGGCAAATGGATATTCGACTGAAGAAATTATTCCAGGTTCGGCTTCCAGGCTTGTAACCCAATATTTTGGCAACGAAGCAAAAGGAGATTTCAACGCCGACGGTTTTGACGACACCGCGTTTTTGCTTACCCAAAGCATGGGCGGAAGCGGAACATTTTATTATTTGGCGGTTGCCTTGGGAAGCAAAAATGGGCAGTGCATTGGGACAAACGCCTTTTTTTTGGGCGACCGCATTGCTCCCCAGACAACTGAATTTAAAAACGGAGAGATCATTGTAAACTTTGCAGAAAGAAAATCAGGCGAATCCATGTCGGCCACTCCATCTGTTGGAGTTTCCAAATATTTCAAAGTAACCGGAAATAATTTAATTGAAATTAAATAATAAAAACATGGAAAACAAAACGTGGCACGAAAAACACGCAAAAAATTTGACCTGGGGGCAGAAAATCGCCGACGGCTTGGCAAAAGGAATGGGGAGCTGGGCATTCATAATTGTCCAGACAATTCTTGTAGTTGCCTGGATTGGACTCAATGTGATAGCTTTTGTTTATCGCTGGGATCCGTATCCGTTTATTTTATTAAACCTTTTATTTTCAACGCAGGCAGCTTACGCAGCTCCCATTATAATGATGTCGCAGAACAGGCAGAATGACCGCGACCGGTTCCAGGCAAACGAAGATTTTAGGACAAATGTGGAAGCCAAAGAGGAAATTGAACAGCTCCAAAAAGCGCTCCACAATATTGAGGATGGCAAACTCTCGGAAATCCTCAAAAAGCTGGAAGAATTGAAAAAATAATATTAATTTAAAATTTAAATTATGAAAACAACAAGCCTAATTTTAATCATCATAGTAATTGCAATAATTGTAGTCATTGGAGGATATTTTTTGTACCAAAACAGCCAAAACCCGGTTCAACAAAGTTTTGTGCCGAATGGCAGCGTTTCTTCCAGCGAAAATAGCATTTCATCAAGTGCGCAAAGCCAAGCTCAAAATTTAAGCGAGGCAGTGAATATCCAAAATTTTGCGTTTAATCCGACACTTTTGAATATTAAAGTTGGGACAACTGTCACCTGGACAAATAATGATTCAGCTCCGCACCAAATCAAGTCTTCAACATTCAATTCATCGGTTATGCAGACGGGAGGCAATTATTCATTCAAATTTACCACTGTCGGCACATTTAATTATTCTTGCGCCATACATCCTTCTATGCTTGGCAAAATAATAGTCGCGCAATAAATGCTTACGAGGTTCACGATTCAAAAGCGCGAGGAGGCCAGGCGTTTTGTAGAAAACCGGCTGAGTTTTTTTAATAAAATTTATGATTTTGAAATAAACCGGATTGCAATAAAAAACACCTCGACAAGGTGGGGGAGCTGTTCGTCCAAGAAAAATTTGAACTTTAATTACAAGATAATTTATTTGCGTCCCGAGCTTGCAGATTACCTGATTGTGCACGAGTTGTGCCATTTGGGCGAGCTGAACCATTTAAAGCGCTTTTGGGCGCTGGTAAAGAAAACTATTCCCAATTATGTGGCAATAAACAGGGAATTGAAACGTACCCACGTAAGAATGGTTTAATAACCGGCGGGGAAATCGAAACCTTTTGGCATTGGGAATGGGAGCTGGAGGATGGTGCCATAAGTGATAACGATTTCTTGGTGGGCTAAGAGTTCGATTTGGCGCGGGTCACCTTGATAAAGGGTGCCGTTTACGAAAATTTCTAAATTATTTTTATTGTCGGCGCAATATCCGCTGATGCAGTTTTGCGTGAGCTTTACTCCCAAGATGTCGAAGAACTGGCCGAGATAAAATTTTTGCATGGCTGGAGATTCAACATGAGTTATGCCGGTGGTGTCGTGGGTGTGTATGGGCGAAATGAATCCTTTTGCGTCGTCGATGCCTGCGTTGGCTGGAACTTCCACTGGTTTGCCATTTATGAAAATATCTAAATGCTGGTGGGTGTGCAAAACGGTTCCTTCTGCCGTGAGGGCGGGCAAACCAATTTGTGAAAGCCTTGCTTGTAAATTGGCTATTTCCGGTGCCCAGGGAGCATTTCCGGTTTGGATGCCTGCCAAAGTGTCGGGATTTATGTTAAGGTTAGGGGTGAGGACAGAAATGTTGGGTTTATTATTGTGCGAGTTTACAACAAGATAAATTGTCCCAATTATTATTAAAAACGCAATAAGATATATAAGTTTTTTATTCATAACATTATTGTAACATGGAAAACAAAAATTTTGGCGAATTAGCAAGTGAAGAATCAATAAATAAAGCTAAAGATGCCTTGAAAAAAAATGGCATTTCTGTTTTAGTTGCGGAAAATGGTGCAGATGCCAAATTAAAAGTTTTGGAAATACTTCCAGAGGGAGTCGAGATTATGAATATGTCTTCTGTGACTGTGGATTCCATTGGATTAGGAAAAGAAATAAACGAATCTGGCAAATATAATTCTGTGCGGAATAAATTCAAGGCGATGGACGCAAAAACTCAAGGACAAGAAATGAAGAAACTTGGGGCGGCTCCTGAATGGACAGTTGGAAGCGTGCACGCGGTCACAGAAGATGGGAAAGTAATTGTAGTTTCAGCCACAGGAAGCCAATTGCCAGCTTACGCCTATGGATCGGCCCATGTAATTTGGATTGCAGGCTCGCAAAAAATTGTAAAAGATTTGGATGAAGGAATGAAAAGAGTGCAGGAATATGTTTTGCCTTTGGAAAGCGAAAGGGCGATGAAAGCCTACGGCAAAGGCAGCAGCATAAACAAAATTTTAATTATTGACAAAGAAGTCACCCCAAATCGCATCACCATGATAATTGTCAAAGAAAAACTTGGCTTTTAATGGGGTTTGTGGCATAATTAAGCCATAATTATTAATTTAAAAATTTTATGGAAGATACAGTGCAAAAAAAACAGCAAAAGCATATCGGCATGGCAGTCATTGCCTATCTGGTTTTCTTTGTCCCATTGCTGACAAAGCAAAAAGATGATCCGTTTGTAAAATATCATGTGAAGCAGGGGCTGGTTTTATTTATTGCTTCTGTCATTTCGGCCGCTATTGCAAGAATTGCAGTTATCGGATGGATTGCCAGCCCGATTTTAAATATATTGCTGCTAGTATTATTTATCATAGGAATTGTAAATGCAATGAACGGCGAAGAAAAGGAATTGCCTTTGATTGGGCAATATGCAAGCAAGTTCAAATTTTAATCTGATTTTAATAAAACTTTTTTATAATTGAGACGTAGTGGTACATATCGCCCCCGGGTATTTATAAGCAATGCTTGGGGATAAGACTAGTTTTTTAGGGCATCTTACGGCCATATTTCGTAAGATGCATAAACGCTCTTTAACCGGGGCGTTTTGCGTTGACATTCTCAGAAAATAGAATTATAAGTAATCTGCGCTTAAAAAGTTATTTGAAATATTGAAAGGAGCCGGCAATGGGCAATGTTCCTCCTCGAATGCCGGTTTCTGATAAAATATTAGACCGGCTGATCGGATTGCTTCAATCCAAACCTCATCTCCCCGAAATCATTTCGGTGGAAAAAGGGCTGAATGGCCAGATGCTCTTTAAGACCGGGCATGGCGAAGTAGTTGTTCCTGTGACCGAAGACGGTACATTTGTTTTTCTTGAGCTTCCGGGAGCCAGTTTGCTTCCGTGTTATTTAAAAGCGGAACTGCTTTTGACAGTCCCGCTCAGCTAAAGCTTCGTTTTGACGAGGCTATTTTTTTGCTTGCTTGATCTTAATATATTCGTCCTGCAATAAGTCTTTGGCAGGAAAGGCTATTCTTCCGTAGTTTTTATCCAATTTTGACATGGCGTCAATTTGGTCAAGTATATCATTCAAGAATTTTAATTTTTTATCGGCTATGAATTTTTCTCCCATCGCGTCTAATAAATTCCCGCCTCTTTTTTCGGCTTCTCTGGCATATACAATCCAATTTGCCATGCTGATATCGCGAATAAGCAGCCTTGGCAAAGCTTCTCCGACTGGTTTTCCGGCTTCGTCATGCATGAAAACGCACGGATTCCTCATGTTGCGTTGCATTTTTTCTTCTAATTTTTTGCCCTCGTTGAATGTGATGTCTATTGCCAGTTTTGTGCCACCCACGTTTGCAATTGCGTCTATTCCGTTTCTGTCGTCTGCGCCGAACATTTGGGTTTTTTCAATGTTGGCTAAGCCAATGTCCGCCTGCTGGAGGAATTTTAAAACCGCTTCTTCTGCAATGTGCCCTGATTTTCCGGCTTCCTGTTTTAAAAATTCAGGATCATCGATTGGCAGAGATGGCTGTTCGTCTTTTGTTTGTTCAGGATTTCTCATACATAAATAATAGCAAACCCTGTAAAATAGGCAATATGCCTGCCTGCAAAATTTCAAACTATTGCGCGATTGGGAAAAATAGCATATAATTTAAGGGAAGTTTGCCAAAGCAAACGACACTTACGTCGCAACATATTGCGACGATGCATCTGTTTATGGAAGAGATTTCATTAAAAGCGCAATCATTATTTCATATCGGGAGCTTTACGTTTACAAACGGCCTGCTTCTGACTTTGGTTGTGTCAGCTATTTTAATTACTTTTTCTTTTGTTTTGCGGAGCAAAATCAAAATGGTGCCCGGAAAATTGCAGGGAGCGGTGGAAATAGGCGTGGAATCGCTTTTAGGGCTTATGGAATCGACTTTGGGAACTGCAAAAGCAGCAGAAAAATATTTTCCTTTAGTGGCGACAATTTTTATTTTCATAATGTGTTCCAATCTTTTGGGAATTTTCCCGGGAGTGGGATCGTTGAGCTTCCATGAAACTCCGCTTTTTCGCTCGCCCGCTGCTGATTTGAATTTCACTTTGGCGTTTGCAGTAATTTCAGTCATTGTCACTAATATAATAGGAATGGCTTCGGTGGGAACATTCAAGCATTTAGGAAAATATATAAATTTCCACGGGCCGATCGAATTTTTTATTGGAATTTTGGAGGCAATTTCCGAATTTGCAAAAATCATTTCATTGTCTTTCCGATTGTTCGGGAATGTGTTTGCAGGAGAAGTGCTGATGACGATAATTTCCTTTTTGGCGCCGTATTTCATACCTTTGCCGTTCATGTTTTTGGAGCTTTTTGTGGGAATAATTCAGGCATTCATATTTTCAATGATAACATTGGTTTCCATTTCGCTTCATACGGCCACGCACGGCGAGGAGCATTAATTTGTCAAAATAATAAAGGTCAAAAATATTAAAATTAAAAAAACATTATGGCAGACATAGATACAACAAGGCTTATAGTCACGGGAGCTGTAATCGCTGTGGGAGCAATTTTCCCGGCAATTTCAATCGGTTGGATCGGTTCTTCGGCAGTAAAATCAATCGCCAGGAATCCGGAAGCTGCATCAAAAGTGCAGACAATGGCAATTTTGGCCATCGCTTTTGCTGAAGCCATTGCTATTTACGCATTGGTAATCTCTTTGATCTTGAAATTCGTCGCTTAATTTGAAAATTAAAAATTGCCCCCGTTAAGCGGGGGCAAGATTTAGCTTTTAAAATAAAAATCAATGGAAAACGAATTATTATTTCAATTGGGCATAGACTGGAAATTATTCTTGAGCCAGGCGGTCAATTTTGGCATACTTTTGCTGGTGCTGACGTTTTTTGTGTACAAGCCTGTAATAAAAATAATAAAAGAAAGGAGCGCAAAAATAAAAGAAGGCTTGGAAAAAGCTGAAGAGGCGGACGTGAGGTTAAAAGAAGTTGACGTTATCGGCAAAGAAAAAATAAAGGAAGCAGAAGCAGAATCTGTGAATATAATAAAAAATACAGAAAAGAAGGCAAAGGTTTTGGAGCAGGAATTGCAGAAGAAAAATGAAGAGAAGCAATTGCAAATGCAAAAAGATGCCGAAGCTCAATTAAAAAAGCAATTGGAAGAAAACAAAAAAGTTGTTTTGGCGCAGGCGGGCGAGCTGGTGAGGAAAACCATAATAAAAACAGTAGAACTGAAGCCCGAACAAATTGACGACGCGCTTATTAAAAAAGCAGTTAAAGAAGCAGAAAATGGTTAAAAATAAGGCAAAAATTTACGCAAAAGCTTTAGCCGAAGTAATTTTGGCGGGAAATGCTGAAGATAAAAAGGTTACAGATAATTTTGTGAAGCTTTTGGTAAAAAACGGGCAGGAAAAAAAGGCTAAAGAAATTTTGAACTTGGCTGAGGATATGGTTCTGCAAAAGCAAGGAAATAAAAAGATCGTTTTTGAGACAGCCAGAAAAGCAACGGCAAGCCAGAAAAAAGAGCTGGATAATTTTATAAAAAAAGGCGATATAACAATTGAAAAAATAAATCCGGAATTAATTGCAGGGATAAAAATAATTATTAACGGTTCAAAGCAATTTGATGCTTCTTTGCAGAGCAAATTGCAGAAAATATTTTAAATTATGTCACAAGAAATAATCGAAAAAATAAAGCAAGCCATTGAAGGCTTCAAAGACGATTCCGAATGGGAAGAAATCGGCAAAGTTTCTGAAATTGGCGACGGAATTGCAAAAATTTCCGGTCTTACAAACGTGCAGTCTCAGGAAGTTTTAACTATTGAAGCTGGCGAGCATAAAATAAAAGCTGTTGCTCTTAACTTGGAAGAAGATTCTGTGGGAGCTTTGATTTTGGGAGATCCAGCTGGAATTAAAGCTGGCCAGACCGTAAAAAGGACAAAACAGATTCTTTCTATTCCGGTTGGCGAGCAATTGCTAGGCAGAGTTGTGGATCCTTTGGGAAACCCAATTGACGGAAAAGGACCGATTTTTTCAGACAAAGACAAGCCTCAGATGAATTTTTTGGAAAACGATGCGCCAAACGTAATTGGCAGGGAAGGCGTAAATACTCCTTTGCATACTGGAATAAAAGCCATTGATTCTATGATTCCAATCGGCCGAGGCCAAAGGGAATTGATTATCGGCGACAGGCAGACAGGAAAAACAGCGGTGGCTTTGGATGTGATAATAAACCAAATTCAGGACAATCCTAAAAATCCGCCAATCTGCATTTATGTGGCAATTGGGCAGAAAGAATCCAAGGTTGCCAAAATTGTTGAAACTTTAAAGAAAAATAACGCTATGGCTTACACAATTGTGGTGTCGGCTCCCGCTTCTTCGCCAGCCAGCTTTTGGTATTTAGCTCCATTTGCAGGATGCGCAATTGGAGAATACTTTCGCGACAGCAAGAGAGATGCGCTTGTAGTTTATGACGACTTGTCAAAGCACGCCTGGTCTTACAGGCAAATTTCTTTGCTTTTAAGAAGGCCGCCGGGAAGGGAAGCTTATCCTGGTGACGTGTTTTATTTGCACTCAAGATTGCTGGAAAGGGCAGCAAAACTTTCAAAGGAGCAAGGCGGAGGCTCATTGACAGCTTTGCCAATTATTGAAACGCAATTGGGCGACGTTACAGCTTATATTCCAACAAACGTTATTTCCATTACAGACGGACAGATTTATTTGGAAAGTGATTTGTTTTTCCAGGGTACAAGGCCGGCAGTAAACGTGGGCCTTTCGGTTTCTCGCGTGGGATCTGCGGCCCAAACAAAAGCTATGAAAAAAGTGGCCGGAAAACTGAGATTGGAACTGGCACAATTCAGGGAATTGCAGACATTCGTACAGTTTGCCAGCGATGTTGACGAAACCACCAAGAAAAAAATTACCAAAGGAAGGATTATGGTGGAGCTTTTAAAACAGTCTGATCTGGCTCCGATAAGCTTTGAAAAGCAGGTTTTGGTTTTGTACGCAGGATTAAATGATTATTTCAACAAATACCAGCCCGAAGAAATCCAGAAAGTGGAAGCCAAATTCATAGAATATTTGGACGCAATGCACAAAGATTTGGTGGAAAAAATAAAATCCGAACGCCAAATCACCGACGAAACCGAAGCCGAGGTGAAAAAAGTAATCAGTTCTTTTATAGAAGCAAATTAAAAATTTGCAAAAAAAACTCCGCACGCGAACGCGCGGATATAGAGCAGAGGGAGTGATGTTGTCTTAGTGTTGCCACCAAGTTGCCATTTCACGTAAGCCGAAATAAAACCAAAGCAAAATGAAAAGTCCAATAGATGAAAAGACGGCACCGAAGACTAGAAGAACCACTGCTGTGCCGATTTTTTCGAGAAGGCCCATTGGTTTTTTTGGAGGTATGATGGAAGTCTTCTTTTCCTCGGCGAATTTGACGGAAATCTTTGCGACAGAATTGTCGGCGTTAACCTCGAGCAGTTCGTAAGGGAACGGAATTTGGCGCGAAACCCTATCGCCACGGCAAATTATTTCGGTGTCGTGGATGATTTTTCCCACGGTTCTGTTGTTACCTTCAACGGTAACGGCGCAAAGATTTTCAATTTCAATGCGCACGGGACCCGAAAACGGGCGTTCGAAAATGTTCATAGCACTTACTCCCATTATTTAAACATTATTAGTTGGAAAAGCAACTACTAACACATTATCACATTAAAAAATATTGTCAAGTCAAATGGAATCACCGCAAAATATTAAAAAGAGGCTGAAATCAGTCGATAACATAAACAAAATCACCAAAGCCATGGAAATGGTGGTGGCGACGAAGATGCGAAAATCGCAGGAGATTGCGTTGGCTTCGCGTCCTTATGCTTTTGCGGCGCTTGATTTTTTGGCGACAATTTCCGGCTTGGAGCAAAAATTGCCTGAGCTTTTTGCGGTGAGAAAAGTCAAAAAGGTTTTGTTTGTTTTGGTTTCTTCCGACAAAGGATTGGCCGGCGCATTTAACAGTTCTGTTTTCAGAAAATTTGAATTGCATATGAAGCAGGACGAAAGGCATCCTAATGAAGAAAAGCTTTATGTTGCGGTGGGAGAAAAATCATTTAATTATTTAACGAAAAAAGGGCTGAAGGTTTTGCAGAAATTCACTAGTGTGGGAGATTTTACCACGCCAGAACAAGTCCATCCGCTGACTGATTTTGTGGTAGAAGGATATTTATCAAAAAAATGGGACAGGGTGATTGTGGTTTCAACGCATTTTAGGTCTGCTTTAAAACAAGAGCCTCATGTGAGAAGAGTTTTGCCGATCGATTTTGAACATATTAAAGAAACGGTGCAACAGATTATTCCAGAACGCGGAAAGTTTGCTGATTTGATAAAAGAGCAAGAAATAAGCTTTATTCCGGACAAATCCAAATTGAAAGAATATACAATTGAACCGGCACCCGAAAAAGTTTTGCAGAAATTGGCCGAACATTTATTTTTCATACAGGTTTACCATTTGATTTTGGAAGCCAATGCTTCTGAGCATTCAGCGCGCAGAATGGCAATGAAAACCGCTTCAGACAACGCCTCCGATTTGGGAGAAAAATTGAATTTGCAGTACAACAAGTCCCGCCAGTCTAAAATTACCACAGAAATTGCCGAAATTTCAGCTGGAGCTGAAGCTTTATCTTAAAATTTTTAAATTTATAAATAAAAAATTATGAACAAAGGAAAAATAATTCAAATTATCGGGCCGGTGGTGGACGTGGAATTTCTGGAGGGAACAAGTTTGCCGGAAATTTACAATGCTTTGAAAATTAAAGGGCCGAAAGGCAATGTCATTTTGGAGGTTGTAAAGCACCTTGACCTGACAAAAGTTAAAACAATTTCTTTGCAATCCACAGACGGTTTGAAAAGAGGCGACGAAGTGGAAGATTTGGGAGAGCAGATTACAGTTCCTGTTGGGCAGGAAGTTTTGGGAAATTTATTCAATGTGATTGGCGAGCCGTTGAATAAAACGGATATGAAATTCAAGAAGCGCTGGCCGATACATAGGAATCCGCCTTCTTTTACCGACCAATCCACTAAAACCGAAGTTTTTGAAACTGGAATTAAAGTGGTTGACCTTATTGCTCCATTTATTAAAGGAGGGAAAATCGGACTTTTTGGCGGAGCTGGAGTGGGAAAAACGGTTTTTTTGCAGGAACTTATCAGAAATGTGGCCGAGGAATCCGGCGGAGCTTCAGTGTTTGCCGGAGTTGGAGAAAGAACCAGGGAAGGAAACGATTTGTACAAAGATATGACAGATTCTGGAGTTATAAACAAGACAGCTTTGGTTTTTGGGCAAATGAATGAAGTGCCGGGAGCTCGCGCGCGAGTTGCTTTGAGCGCTTTGACAATGGCTGAATATTTCCGCGACGAAGAAAAGAAAAATGTTTTGCTTTTTATTGATAATATTTTCAGATTTTCACAAGCTGGTTCTGAAGTCTCCACTTTATTGGGACGCATGCCTTCGGCAGTGGGTTATCAGCCTACATTGGCCCAAGAAATGGCTGAATTACAAGAAAGGATTACTAGCACCAAAAATGGTTCTATAACCTCTGTGCAGGCCATTTACGTGCCTGCTGACGATATTACAGACCCCGCTCCTGCTACAACCTTTTCGCACCTAGATTCTACTATAGTATTATCTCGTCCGCTTACCGAGATAGGCATATATCCGGCTGTGGATCCTTTGGCTTCAAACTCAAGCGCCTTGGACCCGAAAATTGTGGGAGAAAAGCATTACCAAGTTGCCCGCGACGTGCAGAAAGTTTTGCAGAAATACAAAGATTTGCAGGATATTATTGCCATTTTGGGAATTGAAGAATTGTCCGACGAAGACAAGAAAATTGTCAGCCGGGCAAGAAAAATACAGAAATTCTTGTCACAGCCGTTCTTCGTGGCTGAAATGTTTACGGGCAGGCCAGGCAAATTCTGCAAGCTGGAAGACACAATAAATGGATTTTCAGAAATTTTGGAAGGCAAGCACGACGAAGTTCCCGAAGATAATTTTTATTTGAAAGGAAATATAGACGAAATAAACGTTTAATTGCATCGCCGTCATTAAAGCAATAATGCAATCGATATATCATGCTTTAATTCCGGCATGAATTTACTCGCTTGCTCATAAATTCATGAAGCTTTCAGTATACAGTTTAAAAAATATTTTGTTCCAAGGCCAGGCCTTGCTTTTAAATTGCAAAACAGTGACAGGGGAAATAACAATTTTAGACAATCATGAGACTTTAATTACGGTTTTATCGGCTGGCGTAATAAAAGTCGTAGGTGAAGACAAGAAAGAGCAATTTTTTCCCATAACTTCGGGATTTTTGGAGGTAAAGCCCAACAACGAAGTGCGTTGCATTGTGGAACAATAAAAAAAGTGGTAAATTTTATATAGTCCTTTGATTTATCCACTTTCTTTTTGAAAGGAAAAAATATGTGCGACCAATGTATTTCAGTCGCCAGCTCTAATCCTAAAAAACCATTTATTCCTCCGGGTGGTTCTAAAGACCAAAGGCTTTTTACCTGCCCATGTGGAAAAAAATGGTGGCATTTTGACCAGTTCCGTCATCTTTGGAAACAAGTTGACGACACAGAGTTTGACGCAATTACAAGATGGCCGACATTCCCAGATTTCAAATGGGAGCACAATTGGTAGATTTTATTTTTTTCATTGCCTTGGTTATCAGACCGGGGCTTTTTTATTGTATTGACGCAAATGCGGTTTTATGATATACTGCGAATGTGCTTTTATAGTACATTGTAAACCAAGAATCAATCAAGGTGGGAAAGCCGTTATGTGCGATCAAAAAAATCAACAAGATATTCCAAATCAGGAAAATCAGCAAGAAAGGCAATATCACGACCGGCAGGATTTTTCTTGCTGGGATGTTTTTCCCAAACCAACTCACGGATTCAGATATGTTCCCCATGACCCAATTCCCAGGGAACGCAAGAAAAAGTGATTGATTATATTTACTAAATTCCATGGCCGAGAAGCATATAAGCTTCTCGGCATTTTTTTTGTTTGTTTACTTTTTCACTGCGTATTATATAATAAGATAATGGACTGGGATTCTTTTTATAATTTATTGCACATAAAGGATTTTATTTACTTTATTTCCTCGCCGCAGTTGCAGGATATGCTTTTTCCAGTAAAGCTTATTTTTGTGTTTTTTGCGGCATTTTTCCTGATTTTCGTGGTTTATTTCATGCTGAATTCCTCGTGGCTGCAATATAAATTTTTGGAAGATGTGACAGAATTTTTTTCTTGGCAATCTTACGGCGCAAGGGAAATGTCAAAACAGTGGGATAAAATCCACAAGCGGACGGCTTCGGGAGCTGAATCTGACTTTAAATTGTCCATTATAGACGCCGATGATTTGTTGCTTGAAGTTTTGGACAACAGAGGGTATGAGGGGGATACTTTTGAAGAAAGCATAAAAAATACCAGCGGGCTTTTGGATCCAATGGCGGGCGATATATTAATAGCCCACGAAACAAGGAATAATATTGTTTATAACCCTGATTATAAAATTTCTGAAGAGCAGGCAAAGAAAATTTTAGATATTTATGAATCAGCGGCAAAAAGCGTGGGAATGGGATAATTTTTAGCCAAAAAAAATCCGCCTAAATTTCAAAAGGCGGATTTTTTATGATATTATTACTTTAAGACTGGGGCAATCAGGAATAAAATTGTGCCCAATGCCACCAAGCTTATCATAATTGTCCAAGTCACTTTAAATAAAGTTTTTCTTTTCATTTATTTTAAAATTTATTAATTTATGGTAGCAAATTTCAGCAAAAAAGGGAATAGGGAAATTTTGATGTTCCAAGCGGCGGGAATTGTTTTTTTTGCCATAATTTTGGTTTTAATTGTGGCTGATTTCAAGATCTACCAAAAAAAGCATGAACTTACTATGCAGCTTGCAGATTTGCAAAAGCAGGTTGCTGGCATAAAAAATTCCAGCCAGACTTTGAAGGAAGAAATTGCAAATTCAAACAATAATGACTATTTGGAAAAAATTGCTTATGAGCAATTGGGCCAGCAAAAGCCCGGAGAAAAAGAATATATATTCACCCAGCCTCCTGAAAAGCCAAAAGCGCCGACAGCTGCGCAAAACCCCTTTGATTCTTTTTTGAACTGGCTAAAAAGCAAATTTTAGTGTAAAGTTTAGGATAAATAGCAAGCGGGTATGGTTCAGTGGTAGAACGTATCCTTCCCAAGGATAGGACACGGGTCCGATTCCCGTTACCCGCTCCCTTCTTCGCTCTTCGTTATCGCTTTGAGCTACGAAGGGCAGGCCCTTTATAATAGACAGCAATATTTGTGTTTAAAAAAGAAGAAGGGTCCTTCGAAGCCTGAAAGGCGAAGAATGGACTTATATTATGTGCACTATGTTTATATTTTGCAAAGTTTAGTTAATTCGGATCAATATTATGTAGGCTCGACTGCTGATTTGAAAAAGCGATTGGAATCTCATAATTCTGGCGCTAATAAACACACTAATAAATTTAAGCCTTGGAAAATAATTTGGTACAGCGCTTTTTTATCTGCAAAGACAGCAATATTTTTCGAGAAATATCTTAAAACAGCATCTGGTATTGCGTTCAGGAGAAAAAGATTAATATAAAAATATTTCGCCGAAGTAGCTCAGTGGTAGAGCAACTCTTTCGTAAAGAGTAGGTCGTGGGTTCAAATCCCACCTTCGGCTCATAGATATGTTCATTTAAAATAAATCAGCCCAAAATTATAATTTTGAAAAATCCTAAATCACGGGAGGAAAAAATCATGGCAGCGTTAGCGGCAACTGTTGTGGAGGAAAAGAAAAAAGCCAGAAAAATTCCTAAGGAAGTTTGGGAAATTCTGCCGTTTTTTAAGATTCTGAATTGGCAGTCAATGGAAGAATTGACTAAACTTATCGATCGGAAATTGGCGGGAGTGTTCCCGACATATCCGCACCTTAAAATTCAGCACTTGCTGACCTATGACATGGACGAGCTGGTTGGGACTTTCAGTTTGTCGGCAAACAATTTAAGCGTTTGTGTCCGCGTACTGAAAGAAATCGGTATGCATTTTAAGTACTCTCTGATTACTGAAAAGGACCGCTGGACGGAATCGGATCAGCAGAATCTGGCGCAAAGGCTGGAAGAGCTTAAAGCAATCGCCGAAGAAAATCGCGATGATGATATGGAAACCTGGCAGAAAAACTTTTTCACTGCGGTAACCGGACGTCATGCCGTGATAATATCTGTGAAATTACAAGCTCAGTCAAGTATATTTCATGCGCCGATTCCTGCTGCGCCAGTTTCCAATGCGCCACCGCCAAGCAGCCGCGGGGTTCCAATGCAAGTCCGGCCGGAAAGGATTTTAAATGACAAAGAGCAACCCAGGATTTTTTTTGATGAACATGAAGAAAGCTTGGTTGAAGGTTTTGAAGAACTCGGCCAGCTTCAGGATGTAATTGTGGTTGAATTGCAGGGCGATCCAAATCACGATTACAAACTGGTGGATGGCGAACGCCGCTGGAGGGCATCCTTGGAGGGAAAGGAAGAATTTCTCTGGGTGGTAGTCAGGAAAATACCGCCGGAAAAAATCCGTTCGGTCCAGATAGCTATGAATTTCAATCGCAAAGGCCATCATCCGCTCGAGATTGCTTTTGCAGTCAGAGATTTGCTGGCCGAAGGTAAAAATTGGAAACAGATGGAGAAGATTTTCGGATTGCGCGAATGTTCCCTGAAAATCTATAACCGCTTGAACGAACTGCATCCTGCAGTGCAAGATAGAATGAAACCTAATATTGAGGAAAAATTCCGAGTTACTCTTCAGGCCACAGCCTGGTTCTTGCGGGTCAGGCAAGACAAGCAGTATGAAATTCTGCAAGAAGTCATTGCTTCCGTAAAATCTGGCAAGGAAATGTTTTATCTGATTAAAACTCTTGTCCAAAAAACTTTAAAGGAAGATGCAGGTTCGGCTCGTCACAGCCTAACTCAGGCCAGGCAAAGAACTCCTCGTGACGAGTTTAGGGTGTTTGCAAAGAATACTCAAAATATTTTGGGTGTTGCCGAACATTGGAAAGGCGTTCCACTCGCTGATTTTAAAAAGATGTTTGCTTATCGGGGAAAAAGTGACCGTGAAAAAATGAAGGCCTCCATTAAGGCGACAATAGAGGATTTAAATATCCTGCTTCAGGAAATTTCCGAAGTCAAATGTCCGGCTTGAGCATAGCTGGGCTTTTTTTTATTTGGAAAATGTGATAAATTGGAATAAGAAACTATGGCAGAAGAAATTTTTAGTTTAGACGAATTGGAAAGCAAGCTCCATCATCTGATGGACTGCCTTTGACGTAGAAGATAAAGAGAAGAAGCTGAAAGAATTGGAAGCGGAAAGTGTAAAACCTGATTTCTGGAAAGATTCGGAAAACGCCGGAAAAATCCAGCAGGAAATTTCAGAAATAAAAGAAGAAATTGCCGGCTTGGAAGAAATGAAAAAGAATTTGGAAGATTTGAAAATTCTTCCAGATGAAAAATTACAGAAAGAACTTGAAAATAAAATAGAAAAGCAGGAGTTTAAGACATTTTTGTCTGGAAAATATGACAGGAATAATGCGGTAATGGAAATATTTTCGGGAGCGGGCGGGCAGGATTCGCAGGATTGGGCGACAATGCTTTTGCGCATGTATGAAAGATATTGCCAGCAAAAAGGATTCAAAACTTCAGTTTTGCACCAGGCATACGGAGAAGCGGGCGGGCCACAAGGTAGAATTGGCACAAAATCGGTTACTGTGGCAATAAATGGAAGCTACGCATACGGAATTTTAAAAAAAGAATCAGGAGTGCACAGGCTTGTCAGGCAGTCGCCGTTTAATGCCCAGAAATTGCGCCAGACTTCTTTTGCCATGGTGAATATTTTTCCGGAAATTGAAAATTTAGACAAAGAATTTGAAATAAAGCCCGATGAGCTGAGGATAGATACTTTCAGGTCTTCGGGTCCGGGCGGACAAAATGTCAACAAAATAGAATCGGCGGTAAGAGTTACGCATATTCCCACCGGGATAGCAGTTGCTTCGCAGGCAGAAAGATTGCAGGGGAAAAACAAGGAAACTGCCATGAAAATTTTGTATGCAAAGCTTTACCAGTTGAAAAAAGAACAGCATGCGAAGGAATTGAAGGAAATAAAAGGAGAGCAAATTTCGGCCAGCTGGGGAAATCAAATCAGGTCTTATGTTTTGCACCCGTATAAAATGGTCAAAGACTTGCGCACTCAATATGAAACTTCGCAGGCAGAAGACGTTTTGGAGGGAAACTTGGAAGAATTTATTCAAACGGAATTAAAGCTAAAAGATGATTCAATTCAATAACGTAACAAAAATTTGCAATGATGACGTCATTTTAGACAGCGTTTCTTTTGAGATAAAAGAAGGCGAATTTGTTTCTTTCGTGGGAAAATCGGGAGCTGGCAAAACTACTTTGGTAAAAATGATTTTAGGGTTGGAAAAGCCGACTTCGGGAGAAGTTTTATTTAATGGAATAAATTTTAGCGAAGCAGATCCCACGGCATTGCAGGACATGAGAAGAAAAATTGGAGGAATTTATCAAGATTACAAGCTTTTGCCCAAAAGGACTGTTTTTGAAAATGTGGCTTATATAATGCAAGTTGAAGGAAAAGACAACGAAGAGATTGAAGCAGAGGTGCCAAAAGTTTTGGAGGCAATTGGATTAGGGGAAAAGCTGAACAGCTTTCCAGACGAACTTTCCGGAGGAGAACAGCAAAGGCTGGCAGTCGCCAGGGCCTTGGTAAATCATCCAGATATAATTATTGCCGACGAGCCGACCGGGAATTTGGATCCGTATAATGCATATGAAGTCATTTCCATTTTGCAGAAAATAAACCAGTCCGGAAAAACTGTGATTTTAGCTACGCACGACAGGGAAATAATAAATAAATTGGGAAAGCGCGTAATCACTTTGGAAAAAGGGAAAATAATAAGGGACGAGGCCGAAGGCCGGTTCATAATTTAAAATATTTATGCTTACAAATTTCAAACGCATAGCAAAATTCGCCATGGATGATTTTTCCCGCAACAAAGGAATTTCGGTGGCTGCAGTTTTTGTTTTGACAATTACAATCATGCTGGTGACCGGGCTTTTCTTTTTTCAGGTTGCCGGAAATTATCTGACTTCGCAAATCCAGAGTAAGATAGACATTACGGCTTATTTTAATTCCGACGCGCAGGAAAGCGACATTTTAAATGCCAAAGATGAAATTGCCAAGATTTCGGGAGTGAAAAATATAGAATATGTTTCGCAAGACCAGGCTTTGGCAACTTTCAACCAATTGCACAAAGGAAATTCCGTTTTGTCGCAAGCTTTGCAGCAGGTGGGCGATAATCCATTTTTGCCTGCTTTGAATATAACAACAAATGGCGATCCGGCGCAATATCAGACAATTGCAAATGTTCTGCAAACTTCAGATTACAGCAAACTGGTAAGCAAAGTGGATTTTTCGCAGAAAAAAGACATTATTGAAAAAGTTTATTCAATGATTTCCAGCATAAATTTGGTGGGAATTATTTTGGGAATTATTTTGATAATTGTGGCAATTCTGGTGGTTTATAATACTGTGAAGCTTGCCATCGAAAATTCTTCAGAAGAAATCAGCACAATGCATGCGGTGGGAGCAGACAGCTGGTTTATCAGGGGGCCTTTTGTAATCCAGGGAATAATTTATGGGCTTATTGCTTTTGCAATTTGCTTTGTGGTCACTGCAATTTCAGCCTTTCTGGTTTCTTCAAAATTGGCGGCCATACTGCCGGGATTCAGCGCTTCCGGATATTTCTTGACAAACTGGTGGATTTTTGTTTTAATACAGTTAGTTTTTGGAATGGGAGTGGGCGCAATTTCAGCTTTGATAGTGGTAAAAAAACATTTGGACAAGTAATTTTGCGAGGTCATCTAATGGTAGGATGGCGCCCTCTGAAGGCGCTCATCTTGGTTCGAGTCCAAGCCTCGCAGCACGATGAAATTCTTTGTTTATGTTCTTGAGTGTAAGGATAAATCCCTTTATGTGGGGTGCACGAATAATTTGGCAAAGCGTTTGATAGAGCATAACGGGCGGAAATGCGGGGCGCATTATACGAAGATTCGCCGGCCGGTAAAACTGGAATATTCGGAAACTTTTAAAACGTTAAAGGAAGCGCGGGCCCGCGAAGCTGAAATAAAGCGATTGCCGCGCCAAAAGAAAATTGATTTGATAAAACCTGTTAAATCTGTTATAATAAGAAAATAGAATAAAATTAAGAAAAAAAATTATGCCAAGCTGGGCTGATAAAAAAAGATTAGGCAGGAAAATAAAAAAGCGAAACAGGACAAAGCTTAATAAGCGCAAGAGATAACCAAAAAGCCCCAACCATCTGTCGGGGCTTTTTGACAATAAATTATGTAAGGGAACGAAGTGAACACTTAAGGGAGTGTAACGGACACTTACCCAGACATTAAAAAAAATAAATAAAATGGGAGAAGAAAAATCAAAAAATAATACGACTAATATTATAGTTACGGCAATTGCGGTTTTGATAATTATTTTCTTGGCATTTTTGCTTTATAAATATTCTGTGAAGCCAATTCCGGAAGCTATCCAGCCGGCTGCCCTAAAGCCAATTGCAAAGCCGACAAAAATAATATCTTTCTTGCCGGCGGATATTCTGCCCAAAACTGTGCAAAACGGAAGCTGTTGGGAAAATTCAGTGGCTTACCCGTTCAGGCAGGACGCATGGAGGTGCATGGTTGAAAACAATATTATTGATCCTTGCTTTTCAGCCAAGCAAGATGGATATGTAATTTGTCCGGGCAACCCGCAAAAAGATGAGGGAGTTGCAATAAAACTGACAAAGCCTTTGCCAAAAGCAGAAACGCCAAAAGAAACGCAAGACAATTGGGCATGGTTTTTAATTTTAAAAGACGGCACATTTTGTTCGCCATTTACCGGCACTAGGCCATTTTTTGGGCCAGACCAAGCTGCGTACTATGGCTGCAATTCAGCTGATGATACAAAGCAAATCTTATTGCTGAATGATTTAGAAAAAGGAAATATTTGGAAAGCCACTGAAGCTATTTTAACTAAAAATGCCAGCGGATCTTGGACTATAAATTCAGCAAAGCAAGCGGACATAGACACAATATGGCAATAGGGGAAATTCTGCAAAAGTTCAAAGCTCTTGAGAATCCAAAAAACGTGGAAGGCATGACGCGGTTCGGCATAAGGCCGAAAACCAAAGTTTATGGAGTATCTATCCCTGAATTGAGAAAACTCGCCAAAGCTATAAAAAAAGACCATAATTTGGCAAAAGAGCTTTGGCAGACAAAAATACACGAAGCCAGAATTTTGGCGGGAATGATTGAAGATTATGAAAAGCTGACGATCGGTCAAATTAAAAAATGGGTGAAGGATTTTGATTCTTGGGACGTGTGCGACCAGGTTTGCATGAATTTACTGGACAAATCGCAAATTTCAAAAGATTTGATTTTTGAATTTGCAAAAAGCAAAGAAGAATTCATAAAAAGGACTGCGTTTTCCCTAATGGCGGCTTTGGCTTCTCATGACAAGAAAATGCAGGATAAGGATTTTGTAAAATTTTTTCCTTTAATAAAAAGAGCTTCCATAGATGAAAGAAATTTTGTAAAAAAAGCGGTTAACTGGGCTTTGCGGGGAATCGGGAAGAGAAATAAAAATTTGAACACAGAAGCCGTAAAGCTGGCAAAAGAATTGTTAAAAATAAATTCCAAATCGGCAAAATGGATTGCCAATGATGCCATCAGAGAATTGACAGGAGAAAACGTCCAAAAAAGGCTATGCAAGTCAACTTCAAAAAAATAATAGACAAATCTTTTGAAATAGCGATTTTGGTGAAGTCTTTTTTTGGCGTATTTGAAATTTTGGCAGGAATTCTTTTGGCTATTTCCGGAAAAATAATGATAAATAATTTGATAATTGCCTTGACCCAGCAGGAAATTTCAGAAGATCCCAGCGATTTTTTTGCCAATTATCTGGCTAAAGCTTTAAGCAATATTTCTGCGGGCAGCAGCCATATTTTCGCTGTTGTTTATCTTTTGTTCCACGGCATAGTGAACATATTTTTGGCAATTGCGCTTTTGAAAAATAAAATTTGGGCGTATTTTTGGGCGGTGGCGGCTTTCGGGCTTTTCATAATTTATCAAGTGTACAGGTATTTTCATACTTATTCTCCGTTGCTTCTAGTGCTCATAGCGTTTGACGCATTGATTATTTTGCTCATTTTGCTGGAATATAGAAATAAAAAACAGAAATGAAAATGATTTGGCAAATAATCTTATTTTTTATATTTGCCAT
>CAIMDW010000015.1 GCA_903839895.1 Candidatus Staskawiczbacteria bacterium | reverse complement strand
AATCAGCTGCATTATTGCATTTTTCATTGGAAAGGTTAAACACGGTGTCTAAAATCTATAAATAAAGGAAGCGCCATTGCTTATATGGCGCCCTTTTTTTATATTTTGTGATAGAATAAACAAATGATTTCCATAGTTTTGCCTGCTTATAATGAAGAGAAAAATATCGGGCGCATGATAAAAAATGTCTCGAATTTTTTTGTTGCGCAAAGTTTGCCGTATGAAATAATTGTTGCAGACGACGGCTCTAAAGACAAAACATTGGAAGTTTTGGGCGCAATTGAAAATTTGAATTTAAAAATTGTGGTGCACGAGAAAAATTTGGGATATGGCGCGGCGCTGCGTTCGGGTTTTGCGAAAGCAAAAGGGGAGATGATATTTTTTACTGATTCTGACTGCCAGTTTGATATAAGCGATTTAAAAATATTTTTAGAAGAAATAAAAGAAAATGATTTTGTAATCGGCTATAGGAAAAACAGGCAGGACCCTTTTATTAGGAAGGCGTATGCGCAGGCTTTCAGGGTTATGTGCCGGGTTTTTTTCGGGGTAAAAGTGAAAGATGTGGATTGCGCCTTTAAGCTTTATAAAAATTACGTTTTGCAGGATTTGGATTTATATTCAGACGGGGCTTTGATAAATTTGGAAATTTTAGCTAAGATTAAAAAAAGAAAATATATATTTGCCGAGCTTCCGGTAAATCATTTTAAAAGGACAGAAGGCAGACAGACCGGAGGAAGCTTTAAGGTAATCTTCAAAGCAATTGGGCAATTTTTCATTTTATGGAAGAAAATCAACATAGTTTAGCGCAGAATAAATGGACGTGGATTTTTTTGTGTGCGGTAATTTTGCTTTCTTTCTTTACGTATTTTTTGAATTACTGGAAGCCACAGCAATCGTTCTGGGATGAAGGATATCATATTGCTTCAGCGCAAAAATATCTCAACGGAGTTTATTTTATGGAGCAGCATCCTCCGCTGGGGAAACTGCTGATAGCCGCAGGCGAGAAATTGTTTTATCCAAAAGGCCAAAAAAACGGCTATGATTCAAAATACATAGGGACAGACGAAGGGAAAAATTTTCCATCAGATTTTTCTTTCGCAGGGTACAGGTTTTTTCCGGCTCTGCTGGCTTGGCTGGGGGCTGTTTTAATTTATTTAATATTTTTGCTGGTTGCAAAAAACCCTTTTTTTGCCGTCGGGTTGAGCTGCCTTTATATTTTTGACAATGCATTGGTTGTGCATTTAAGGGCCGCCATGCTAGAAGGGCCTTTGTTATTTTTTGAACTGCTGACAATTTTGATGTTTTTCCTGCTTTTTAATTACGGCAAAAAATGCCATCAAATGATTTTTATTTTGCTATGCCTGATTTTTGGGGCAAGCTTTGGCCTGGTGGCAACTACAAAGGTTTTGGGCTTGGTTTTAATTTTATTGCTGCCAGCTTATTTGATAAAGCTTTGGCCTGATTGGAAAAAAATGATTTTGGCAGCCGGAATTTTTATTGTTGGTTTTCTGGCGGTTTACATTCCGGTTTGGCAAACGCATTTTTCTTTGGGAAAGCGCATCCAAAATTCTTTACCCAACGCAGGCTATTATCAGGCTTCGGTAAAATATAAGCAAATTCTTTCTGCGGGCACAAGCTCTAATTTTCTGAATTTTCCGGTAATGATGAAGGACTCCCTGAATTTTGTGGGGCATTACAATAATGGCGTGCCAAAGTTAGATTTGTCCAGCCAGTTTGAAAACGGCAGTCCGCCATTTATGTGGCCATTGGGAGCCCGCGCCATAAGATACCGCTGGGATAGGATTGGTTCGTCATACGCATATTTATATTTGCAGTCCAACCCCGTAATATGGCTCTCGGCCCTTTTAATGATTTTAATCGGATTTTCGCTTTTAATTGCTTCGCTGTTTTTTCATGTGCGCCTGAAGAATAAATTCCTTCTGGCTTTATTCTTGGGAATATGGGCGAGCTTTATGGCGGCTGCCAGCATGATAACCCGCGTGCTTTATTTGTATAGTTATTTTACGGCGCTTATTGTGAGCTTTGTAATTGTTGCCCTTGTCTTTATGGAGTTGGAGCATTTTTTAAAATGGAAAATAACAGAAAAATCCAAAAAAATCATTTTGTTAGTTTTTGCGATTCTGGCATTTCTTTCTTTCGTATTTTTCAGCCCGCTGACCTATGGCCGGTTTCTGACCGACCAAGAATTTGATATGAGGAGAATATTGCCAATTTGGGGGCTAAATTGCGCCGATTGCAAGCCTTTGAACTTGCTGGGAGAGCCGTTCAAAGCGAACTGATAGCCGGCTATTGCAAAAAAATGGAAAATAGTATAGAATATATCTATTAAAACTAACTAAAATTACATGGCAGTACCAAGACATAAACATACCAGGGCAAAGGTGGGAAAGTCCCGAATGCATAAATACATAAAGGGCATTTCTTTGAATGTTTGCCCGAAATGCAAGAAGCCAATTTTGTCGCACACAGTATGCAAAAATTGCGGACATTACAAGGGAGTTGAGGCGGTAAACGTATTGGCAAACCTTACAAAAAAAGACAAAAAAGTCAGGGAACAGGAAATAAAGGAAGCTTCAAAAGCTTAAAATTATGGCTTCACGCCACTTATCGCGTTCAATTGTTTTACAATCTTTATACGAATGGGATTTCTATGACAGGGCTCATGCCTTAAAAGATATTGTCGAAAGAGATATCAAGGATTTTGGTCCCGGATTGGAAGAATTGGATTTTATTTGGAAGCTGGTTGAGGGCATTGAAAAGCATATTGGCGAAATTGACAAGATAATTGAAACTGCCGCTCCTGAATGGCCGTTGGCGCAAATTTCCATGGTGGACAGGAATGTTTTGAGAATAGGGCTTTACGAGCTTTTATATGCAAATAAAGACGAAGTTCCGCCTAAAGTCGCCATTAACGAATCCATTGAATTGGCAAAAACATTTTCGGGCCAGACATCGGGAAAATTCGTAAATGGAGTTTTGGGAACAGTTTATAAACAGTTAGAAGAAAAAGCGCAATGAAGGATTTTGAAACTTTAGAAAAAAAATTGGGATTGGAATTCAAGAACAAAGATCTTTTGACGCAGGCGTTCACGCACAGGTCTTATCTGAACGAAAATCCTGGATTGAAATTGGAGCATAACGAAAGATTGGAATTTTTGGGAGACGCGGTGATAGAATTGATTGTGACAGATTACCTTTACAAAGAATATCCGGAAAAGGCAGAAGGGGATTTGACCAACTGGCGGGCAGCTTTGGTGAATGCAAAAATGATGACCAGCGTTTCAGAAAAATTAGGATTTAATGATTTTCTTTTATTATCTCGGGGTGAGGCCAAGGAAATGGGCAAGGCCAGGGCATATATTTTGGCCAATACATTTGAAGCATTATTAGGGGCAATGTATTTGGATTCTGGATTTGCCGTATGCGAAGAATTCATAAAAAAATATTTGTTGCCGAATTTGTCAGAAATAATTGAAGACGGAAGCTATAAGGACGCAAAATCAAAATTTCAGGAAGAGGCGCAGGAGAAAGTTTCAGTAACGCCGAACTATAAAGTGATAAAGGAATCCGGCCCCGACCACGAAAAGAAATTCGTAGTAGGAGTATATTTGGCAGAAGAGTTAGTCGCAGAAGGCCAAGGATTGTCAAAACAGGAAGCTGAAGAGGCGGCCGCAAAGCTGGCCTTGGAAGTAAAAAAATGGGAGTAAAAATAAGAAAAGCAAGAAAAACAGATTACGAAGCAATATTGGAACTGGTAAAAAAGCACCCCAAAATAATTGTTGAACCTTATCCCAAATGGCGGAAATATTTTGTAGCAACCGATAATAAAAAGCTGGTAGGCTGCTGCGCTCTAGAAATATATTCGCAAAAAATTGCTGAAATTCGAAGCATTGCGGTAATACCGAAATACGGCAAAAAGGGCTATGGAAAAAAGCTTATTGCAAAGTGCTTAGAGCTTACGGAAAAAAAGGATATCCATGAAGTATTCGTGGTGACGTCAATTCCGAAATATTTCAACAGTTTGGGATTTGACTTCGTCCAGGGAGAAAAATATATTTTATTCAAAAGATAATAAAAAAGAAAATAAATAAACATGTTAACTATAAGACTTACAAGAAAAGGGAAAAAGAACCAGCCATTTTTTAAAGTGGTTTTGATAGATAAAAGAAGGTCGTCCAAAGGCGGTAGGGCAGTGGAGGATTTGGGTTATGTAGACCCGGTTACAAAAAGAAAAAACCTCAAGAAAGAAAGGATTTTGTACTGGCTTTCAAAAGGAGCCCAGCCATCGGACACAATCCATAACTATTTGGTTTCTGAAAAAATAATCGATGCCAAAAAAATAAACGTTTCAAGGCTAAGCAAAAAAGCAGTTGCAAAAATAGCCGATGTTGCAGTTAAAGCGGAAGCCGAAAAAACAGCTAAAGCCCAGAAAGCCGCAGCCGCCGAAGAAGCCGCAAAAGCCGCAGCAGAAAAGCAGGCCGAACCAGAAGCACCCGTTGAGGAGCCAAAAGTTGAAGAGAAAGCTCCAGAAACTCCAGCCGCCTAAATAAATCATTAAACTCCCTCTAAAAGGGGAGTTTTTAGTTGCATAAAAAGCAGGTCAGTGACACTTGACAAGCCAGCTCAATGGTGGTATAATTAGGATATTGAAAGCACATTGAATATTGGGATATTCCCTTCTTTCAAATCATTAGCAATTATCACTGACTATCAGAAATTATAGATAGAATTTCAGAATGACATTTTGATTTAGTGGTTTGAAAGAAGGGCTTATCCTTTCTGATCTGCAAATGTGTGTTTGCACTGATGAGCCGCAAACGGCGAAATCAGAAACAAAGAGTCATGTGATTGGGCTCTCAAAACATACCTCACATTTAAAAAAGGAGGCGTTGCTATGTTGACGCTGAATATCATCGCTGAATACATCAGCGAAGTTGGCCGGGTAGGGTTCCTTGGAACTGCCCCCGAGCGCACATCATATTTTTTCTTGGTAGTTGATTCGGGAAAACTTCCGAATCTCCAATTCGCCGACTTCTATGAAGTTTCAGGTGAATTCGAGATTGAAAGCGTTCTCGATTACCAGGGAAAAGTGGTGATACTTTTCAGTCACATTACGACACGGTCGATAATGCGTCCGCGCAGATACTTGAAATCTGTGGCCGGCAAAATCGGCGATGAGCTGAAAAGGCTCGATCAATTGTCTTGATCTCCCCTCCATTCTTTAGGACATAAATATTTTGTGTTTTGAAGAGTGGAAAACAAATTTCCACAATTTTAAAATTGAAAGGGGATGCAGCAATGTTGCTAATCCTTGCACTTCTCGCCATGACCTTTTTTCTCCTGGCGTATTTCATCGACCTGGGCGCAATCGCCTACGGCAGGGAAATGTTCCGCCAGCGCAAGCAGTGGGACATGACTTGCTGGGCGACGGTCCTGGGATTGGCGTTCGCTTCGGCGATAATGGCCATATTCGGTTGCATATTTCTGGTGGCGTTCGCTATGCGAACAATCTTCGCGCATTTTTAGGGAAAGGCCTAGTTTGGAGGATTCTAGGAATTAAAAAAATCCTCTCCATTTTTTAGGACATAAATATTTTGTGTTTTGAAGAATGGATGAATAGGTCTTGAATTATTTTTGGGGTGGTATATAATGCTGTTATATCTGGAATAAGGCGTTTGGGAGGTTTCTCTTAATAGAATTCATCGAGCGGTTCTGTGGATCTGTCTGCGGAATTCGGGAGACGATTCGCCAAAATTAAAGAGAAATCCCCTAAGCGCCTTTTAGATTGCAAAAACATTGACAAGTTTTAGCTAAGGAGTAGAATAAAGGCATAACCCCAAGATTAAGGGGTAAAGGTCGCAGAATGAATATTGATTAAATGAAATCAAGAAAACATGGCAAAAGATAACGACAAAGAGTTTTTAGAGTTCATTGTCAAGGAATTAGTTGATAACCCAAAAGACGTCAAAGTAGAAAGGAAAGTTGACGAGATGGGCGTTCTTCTTTCATTGAAAGTAAACCCGCAAGACATGGGTCAAATCATCGGAAGGGAAGGATCAACAGCCAAGGCAATCAGGAACTTGGTCCGAATAGTCGGATTGAAGAACCACGCCAGAGTGAACCTCAAAATTGAGGAACCGGAAGGCGGACGCGCTCCAAGAGTTGAGAGACCAACGGTTTCTACAGACGAAATCGACAGCATTTCTCTTTAATAGACAAAAGTCAAAAACTGTGCTAAACTAAGCGCAGTTTTTGTTTATGATAAAATTCGATGTAATCACAATTTTTCCGGAAATGTTCAAGTCCTATTTGGGCGAAAGTTTGATTGCGCGCGCGCAGGAAAAAAAGTTCATAAAAATAAGTTTGCATTTTTTGCGGAAATGGACGAATGATAATCATAGGACAGTTGATGATAGGCCGTTTGGCGGAGGATTAGGGATGGTTTTGAAAGTGGAGCCGATTTATAAAGCAGTAAAACAGATAAATAAAAATAATAAAAAAGCGAAAGTGATCTTATTTACGCCAAGGGGACAGAAGTTTGACCAGAAATTGGCTTATAAGCTTTCAAAGCTAGACCAGATAATTTTTATTTGCGGAAGATACGAAGGAGTCGACGAAAGAGTGGCTGAAAAAATAGCTGATATGGAAATTTCAATTGGAGATTATGATTTAATGGGCGGGGAATTGCCGGCTATGGTGGTTATGGAATCAATTTCCAGGCTGGTGCCTGGAGTAATTGGCAAAGCACAGTTGCTTAAAGAAAGAATTTCAAAATCGGGGGGATTTTTGGAATATGCCCAGTATACCAGGCCTGAAGTATTCAAGACAAAAGAAGGAAAAAATTGGCGAGTGCCCAAAGTTTTGGTTTCAGGGAACCATAAAAATATAGAGGAGTGGAAAATGTCGCACGGCAAAGTCATTGAATAATAGCGGATTTCGTGATATAAAATATGAAACGGGCGTGTGGCTGAGCAGCAAAGGCAACAGACTGTAAATCTGTCGGGGTTTCCCCTTCGTAGGTGCAAGTCCTACCGCGCCCACAGCATGTGCAAATTGCGCGCCGATGTAGCTCAGGCAGTAGAGCACATTCTTGGTAAGAATGAGGTCCGCAGTGCAAATCTGCGCATCGGCTCAGTTAATTAATAAAAAAATTATGGCAACAAAAAAACCGTTTACAAAGTTGGCTTGCACGGCCTGTAAGACAACGAATTATTTCACCAAGAAAACAAAGCTTACAGCTGAAAAAAAACTTGAGCTGAAAAAATTCTGCTCGTCATGCAAAAAGCATACCGCGCATAAAGAAGGTCGTAAAGGTTAAGGCAGACTTTTGTGAGGAGGATAGTCGTAAAAAAAGAGGCCATTTTGGTCTCTTTTTTTAGTTTGTATACATCTTTTGGGTGATATATACAAACTACTACGTTTTGTATGCATCTTCCGGAAAGTGCCAAAGTATCACTAATTGAAATCAAAATTAAAAAGAGTAAGATTACTTTATAAGATTGCAAAATTACATTCTTTAGCTTAAGGTCTCAGATACGGTAGTTTTAAGGATTAAATCCATAGATTAACGCATTTTTGCATAGTTTTGGAGGTATTTGCATAGTTTTGAGGTTTATGCTAATATAACACATATGGAAGAAAAATTATTAACTATAACAGAAGCAGCCGAAATTTTGGGGGTTTCACTTGATACCTTAAGGCGATGGGACAAAAGTGGCAAGTTAGTTGCTATAAGAAAAGAGGGAGGGACTCATAGATATTATCGCGAAAAAGATTTGGAAATTTTTTCCAGCGATTTAATGAGTTTTGCATCTGAATGGATTCAAAGCGGTGTTGAGTTTCCTGCTCCATTTTATTGCGCAACGAGTTCTATTTTCAACGCAAGGCTGACAAAAATGGAACATCTGCTTATGCAAAAGCCAGGGTTTGAAAAGTTATATTCCTTAATTGTTCTCGTGACTGGAGAAATCGGCGATAATTCTTTTGCCCATAATTTAGGAAAATGGCCAGATACGCCAGGTATCTTTTTTGGGTATAATATAGATGAGAGAAAAATTGTTTTAGCTGACAGGGGATTAGGCATTTTAGAAACATTACGAAAAGTTAGACCAGAACTTGAAGACCATGTTTCAGCAGTCAAAGTAGCATTTACTGAATTTATCTCCGGGCGCGCGCCGGAGAAGCGTGGCAATGGACTTAAACTTGTTCGCGAAGTTATCACTGACGGACCGATTGACTTATTTTATACAAGCGGAGATGCGGAGGTGCGTATGAAAGGTTCCGATAAGGTATTTCAGGTTACGCGCGGTCAACATACTGTGAGAGGATGTTTAGCAAAAATAGAGTTTTAAAAACCTTACAGCCTTCTATATAATTTTATATGAAGGGTGCGAGAAAAAATAAAATATATGAAACTACAATTAGTAAAATTTGGCACAACATTAATATCCAGGGAATTGGGGAGTGAGGCATTCAGGGCATTTCAACCAACCATGCGCGAGCTTTCCGAAAACGAAGAATTGGAAATAGATTTTTCCGGTGTGTTAACGTTGTCGCCTTCATGGGCTGACGAATTTTTAACTCCTCTGCTTAATCAACTAAATGATAAATTGATACTCTTGCCGAGCGATAATCTTTCGGTGCATGCCACACTTAAAATTCTTCAGGAAGCGAACAAAAAGGAGTTCAGGATTAAATTATAATTTAAACTGGTGGTACCCATATTTGGGCACCACCAGAGTATAAATCATACAATATGGCAGAAGTAGAAACTAAAAAAGAATCCTATTTTAAATGCAAAAAGTGCGGTGATGAAATTTATTGGAATACTCATAAAAGAGTGATTTACTGTAAATGCGACGCTTTGGGAGTAGATGGGTGCGAGGATTATGTTCGTTTGCTCGGCGACGAAAAGAATCGCGAAGAAATTATGAAATAAAAAATAAAGTAATAAATTAATATAAAAATGGCTCGATCAACCGTACATTACGCTGACAATCAAACAAACAATATTTTAAAAGCGCTACATAATAAGCTGCGCCCCGCTGGTACACCAGTTATGAGGGTTGAATATATTATTGAGTTGCTGCTTTTAAGGATTTTTGAAGTTAAATTAAAGCACGATAAAGAATTTGAGCCCCTTCGAAAGCTATTTGATGGCGATAATTATCGCCTGCTTTTTTCGCATCTTTTATCTATAAATGGTAATGCGGCTTTAGTTGAACTAAATAAAAATATCTTTTCCTTTTATGGCAATATTCTTGGCAAAGCAAGAGAGGTTTATAAGAATAAAAACTTACCTCAAAAAGTTCAGGATCAATTGGTTCTTATAGAAGAAGTTTTCTCTAATTCAAGTTTTAACAATAATGTAAAAAATGGCAATCTCTCGGAAATCATTAGCTTGGTTAATGACATTGATGAAGCGCGCCTTTTAAAAACCGATTTACTGGGAGACGCTATAGAGTCGGCTTTATCGGAGCAGGGTGGTACTAAAGATGTTGGATTGTATAGGACTCCCAATCATATTCGTCAAATGATGGTGGCAATGGTTGATCCTGATTTTAAGGATATTATTTTTGATCCAGCCTGTGGAACTGGAGGATTTCTGTTTGATGCTTTCCAGTATGTTTTAGAAAAAGTTGGGAAAGACGGGAAATGGCCTGGCGAAAAGGCTCACGAAGAGATAAGAGTATATTTGGAAAAACATATTAAAAATATAAATGCTGAAATGCCGTCAAGTAATGTCGCTAACACCTTTTATCGCGTTGGTATCTCTGGAGTAGAATATCTTGGAATGATTCGTAAAATGGCGGCAATAAATTTGTATATTCGCGGTCTTAATCCAGCCAATATAGAACAAGGAGATTCTTTAGATTTGTTTGATCCTGGCGTTGACTCCGGCACAAAATCAATTGTTATAGCCAACCCTCCTTTTGGGGCTAAACTTGACCAGCCGGCTTATCCGAATGTTTGGGAGGAATATCCTAAAACTGACAGCACAACACTTTTTGTGAAGTTAATGTTTAATCATTTAAGGAATGGCGGAAAATGCGCGGTTGTTGTTTCAGAAGGATTTTTAACTTGGGATAATGAGCCAGCTAAAGAAATGAGGAAAATACTTTTAGAAGAAGCTAATTTAAAGGCGATAATCGGTTTGCCTCAAGGAGTATTTGTAAGCAAAAGCGGGCAAGGTGCTAAAACTTCTATTTTATATTTTGAAAAAGGCGAACCAACTAAAAATGTTTGGTATTACAAAATTACAAATGACGGTTATTCAATGGGTATAAACAGAAAAGAAATAGCCGGCTGTCAGGTTCCAGAAGTTTTGGAGTTGTTTAGTAAATATATAAAACACGGAAAAGTCCCACCGAAAACAAAAAATAGTTTTACTATCCCGGTTGAATGGATAAAACAAATTGACCCGCGATTAAAACAAAGGATTATGGGCGAGACAGCCGAACAGCAAAAAGAAAAAATTACCGAAAAGAGAAAATTAGAAATTGAAAAATTAGACGATAAGCTAAAAAAGGAAAAAATTACTAAAAAGGAATACGAAGAAAAGCTATGGCAATTTGATAACGTTGTAGAAAACAACATTCAAAATGAAACTGCAAAGCGTATTGAAAAAGCCCATTCGCATTCTTTTAATTTGCAAAACTATAGGAGTAATTTAAGCGACGACCAAATTAAGAAATGGCAGGATGCTT
>CAIMDW010000014.1 GCA_903839895.1 Candidatus Staskawiczbacteria bacterium | reverse complement strand
GCAGTCCCAAAATATCTCTGATGGCGTTGACACGGGCGGAGCTGGCGATCAAGGCATGATGTACGGATATGCGACTGATGAAACGCTTGAATTCATGCCTTCGGCAATTGTGAAAGTGCATGCTTTGGCAAAAGGGCTGGAAGATTTAAGAAAAAGCGGAGAAATTTCATGGATAAAGCCCGACGGCAAAACCCAAATAACCGTGTGCGACGGCGTAATAAAAACTGTTTTGATAAGCACTCAGCACGATGAAAACGTGACGCAAGAAGAAATAAAGAAGGTTTTGACGGAAAAACTAATAAGGCCGATAATCGGCGATATTTCCGGCATTGAAATTTTAGTGAATCCAAGCAACGGTAAATTTGTCCAGGGCGGGTTTGAGGCAGATACAGGTTTGACCGGCAGAAAAATCATGGTGGACACTTATTGCGGAATGATAACTCATGGCGGAGGAGCATTTTCCGGAAAAGATCCCACAAAAGTAGACAGGTCTGGAGCTTACATGGCCAGATTTGTGGCAAAAAACTTGGTGGCTGCAGGCTATGCGAAAGAATGCTTGGTTTCTGTGGCATATGCAATTGGAATGGCAGAGCCTTTGATGGTGGAGGCTACAAACGAGAAAGGGGAGGATTTGTCTGAAATTGCCAAGGCTAAATTTGATTTCAAGCCGAAAGCCATAATTGAAAAGCTGGATTTGAGAAAGCCAATTTACCAGAAGACTGCCGCCTACGGCCATTTTGGAAAAGCAGGCCTTCCATGGGAGCAGGTTATAGACATTAAATAATATTTGTTTTAAAATAAACTAATATGGATTATAGCAAGTTTATAAAGCTTTTGTTTTGCATAATAATCTGCGAGCTTGCGGGCTTGGTCGGGTCTTATTATACAATCCCAAAAATAAATTCTTGGTATAAGGGTTTGAATAAGCCCTTTTTTAATCCGCCAAGCTGGATTTTTGGGCCGGTTTGGACAGTCTTATTCGTGCTTATGGGGATTTCCTTGTATATTGTGTGGCAGAACAAGTGGGAACCGAAAAATAAAATCAATTTTAAAAATAATAAAAAGCCGAATGCTCTTTCGCAGAAATTTTTGTCGGGCAGCTGGAAAAAGCTCAATATTGTTTTGATTTTTGTGATTCAACTGGGCTTGAATATCCTTTGGTCTGCAATATTTTTTGGAAAGCAGGCGCCAGGCGCCGCCTTTTTTGAGCTTTTGATGCTTTGGTTTGCAATAATTTTCATGATAGTCAACTTTTATCGGGTTTCAAAAATGGCCGCTTGGCTTTTAATTCCATATATTTTATGGGTTTCGTTTGCCGGCTTTTTAAATTTTTTAATTTGGATATTAAATTAAGATGATTATATGACAGCAGAAGTCAAAATTTTGGTTGAGGGCTGCACAAACGCTGATTCTGTGGAGGAAACCGGCGAAGAAAAAACCCGGCCCACAATCACTTTGGTTCGCGACAAAAATTTGGTAATGGTTGTCGACCCGGGCGTTTTGGAGAATCAAAAGGTTTTGGTTGACGCCCTGGCAAAAGAAAATTTGGCCGTTAAAGATGTGAATTTTGTATTTATTACGCATTCGCATATTGACCATTATAGGAATGCCGGGATGTTTCCTGATGCAAAAATCATTGAGTATTTCGGAATTTGGGAAAAGCTTACGGTTAAGAATTGGGCGGAAGACTTCACTGAAAACATTAAAATCATACATACTCCCGGGCACGATGTTTCCGCAATTTCTTTGCTGGTAAAAACCGATAATGGAGTTGTGGCAATTTGCGGAGATGTTTTTTGGAAGGAAAACTATCCTCAAAATCCGCATGATGACGCTTTTGCTTCAAACCCTGAAAGGTTGCGCGAAAGCAGGGAAGCAGTTTTGAAAATGGCTGATTTTGTAATTCCTGGACACGGCCCGATGTATAAAAATGACCGTAACGCAGTGAGAACCGAGGAAGAACAGCCAAAACCGGCCGTGAAAGTCACAGTAACCTGCAAAAAGTGCGGCCGGCAGATGATTCAACACGACAAATGCCAATGCAGGCCGTATTTGTGCTTTAGATGCTGCGAATGCGGAATGGATTGCGATGCCTGCAGCTGCAGCCATAAAAAATAAATTTGTGAAAAAAATATTCCTCGCATTTTTTGTCTCATTTTTGCTTTGTGCCGGCAATGCTTCGGCTCATCAGCCGGTTTTGGTATATTTAAAGCCGGAAAATGTAACTATTGAAAATCCGGAAATTTCCCGCGCATTTTACGATATTTTATCGGGCAAGCCTCGCGATTATTTCATAAGTTCACAGAAAAGCTTTGACTTGTACATAAATTTGCTGGTTCCGGAAGCCGCGAACAGGGACGGAAGATACTCGGCAAATGTTTATTCTATTAAAGACGGCAAGGAAAGCCTAATTTTTACGACAGACATTTTATCCACCGGTTGGGAAAGCTACTATGAAGAATTCGGCAGGGATTATTATTTGAAAGGCCCTGAATGGGAAAAACAAGTGCCTGCGGGCAATTATAAAATAGAAGTTTCCGGAACTCCCGGAAAATATGTTTTGGCTGTGGGGAAAACGGAATCTTTTGACATAAAATCCATCTTGAATATTTATTGGCAGCTGCCAGCTTTGAAACTTACATTTTTCAACACTTCTGTTTTGCAGTTTTTCCTGACGCCATTCGGAATTGCCGGAATCGGATTTGTCGGGGCAATTTTGATTATCCTGGCAATATTTTATTATCTTGTCGGGCTTATAAAAGCATTTATTAAGCACAATCAGGCAAAAACTTTGCTTTTGACTTCGGCTGGAATGGTCATGAAAGATGAAATAATAAAACTTTTGACCAAACCTGCATATGACATTACTGTAGGGTTTATAACTACAGCTTACAAATATAAATTAGAACAAGATCCTGGCTATATAAATCGCGATTTGCAGATAATGCGAGAGGAAATGGGATTTAATGTGCAGGAAATTGATATAGAGGGAAAGACAGAAAGCGAAATAATGAAATTGCTGGAGTTGAAAGACGTTATTTTCGTGGCAGGCGGAAACACATTTTATCTGCTTTGCGCAATGCGAAAATGCAATTTTGAAAAAGTCATAAAAAAACTGCTGAAATGGGGAAAAGTATATATAGGAGTTTCAGCCGGAAGCATTGTTGCGGGGCGAACCATAAAAACTGCCGGCTGGAAGAATGCGGATAAAAATAATGTAGGATTGAAAAATTTAAAAGGATTGGATTTGGTGCCATTCGACATTTTTGTGCATTACCAGCCAGAGCACGCGGAGATTATACGAGCGCAGATAAAAAATCCGAAAAAAAGATTTAAAAATTTGAGAATTTTGACCGATGACCAGGCAATTTTGGTACAGGGAAAAGAAGTCAGCCTAATTGGAAAAGGAGAACAAATAATAGTGTAAATTTATGAAGATTTCAGTAAAAGCAAAACCTAGCTCGCGCGAAGAAAAAGTGGAGAAAATCGACGAGTTAAATTATGTTGTTTCAGTAAAAGAACCGCCAATAAAAGGCAAAGCAAACGAAGCCATCAGAAACGCATTGGCAGTTTATTTCAAGACAGGCTCCGCCTCAGTAAAAATAATTTCAGGCCACACTTCGCGAAATAAAATAATAGAAATTAATTAAATCAAAATTATGGCAAACTTAATGGTGCAAGGATATTCGGTTGAGTACGACGAAAATGCAAAAACAGGACTGGGTTATTTGTACGGCTTAGGCTACGAGGAAGCTAAGGCATTTTTTGAAAAAGCGGCTGTTTCCGGTTCTGCTACTATTGATTATGCAGGTTCTGGCTACAAACTGACTTCAAACGGAGGAGATATTTACACTTTATCTAAAAAGTACTAATTTTATTGACGGAAATCGGCGTTTTTGGTATTGTATTTGTATATTAGTCCAGCTGGCATAAGCCAGCTTTTTAAAACTTAATATTTGGAGGAAGTTATGTTTCGAATCGACGGGCATTGGTTGACTGATGGAGAACGGGAGGAAGTGATTGGCCGGCTGTTCAACGGCAGGCTCTTCACGTGCGACAATAACCGCAAATTGCCCCTTAAAATGGGCGGATTTACCGACATTTATGCCAATCTTCGGCTTATGCGAAGCAGTCCATATTTGATCCGTTTTTTGGCAGAGCTTTATTCCAATCCGCTGCGCCGTTTGCGCCCCAACCGGTTTATCGAGGTCCCCGAGGCTATGAGCTTATTGGCTGGAGCGCTTTCGGTAGAAACCGGCATTCCGGCAGTAACGATCCGCGAAGAAGCCAAACCGGGCCGTGTGGTGAAGGGTCAGCTTATCGGCGATTTGAATCCTGGTGAGACGGTTGTCATCATCGACGATGTTATCACTAACGGGGTGTCAAAGCTTCAAGCGCTCAGTATGCTCCGCGATATGGGCGTCAAAGTGCTGGCCATTGTGGTATTGGTGGATCGCCAGCAGGGATGGAAAAAGAAGTTGGCGGAAGCCGGCTTCGGCGACGTTCCTGTGTGGTCCGCAATGACTTTGCACCACGTGCGCAAATATCTCGTGGAAAACGGCCTTATGAAGCGATGCGACCCCATCAAAGAAGAAAAAAATCCCATTATCGTTGCTCTCGACGGCAAGGATTGGGAGGATATTCTTCCGTTGTTGGACCAACTCCGCACTTCGGGATGCATTCTGAAGGTCAACGATTTGCTCTGGAACGAGGGCATAAAGCGTTTATTGCCTGATCTGTCCGTGTACGGACGGGTGATGGCCGACATTAAAGGCCATGACATCAAAAACACCCTCGAAAACATCAGCAGACATTTTAGCGCCTGTCCGCCGTGGGCGATTACGGTCCATGCTTCGGGCGGAGCCGAAATGATTCGGGCAACACGCAATAAGTTGAATGAAGTGGGAGCCATTGCCACCAAGGTTTTGGCGGTTACCGTTCTTACTTCTCTTAAAGATGCTTGCGCGGAAGTATATACCCGCCAGCCGCTTGAACAGGTTTTAAGGCTGGCTGAAATTGCCAACAACGCCGGCGCTGACGGTTTCGTCTGTTCGCCCGAGGAAGTCCGCGAGCTTTCAACGAGATATCCTAACATGCTTTATGTTACGCCGGGCGTGCGTTCGCCTGGAGTGGATCAAGGGGATCAGCAACGGGTGGATACGCCCAAAAACGCCAAGGATAATGGTGCAACTAACCTCGTTATGGGGCGTCAAATCTTGGGAGCTAAAGATCCTGTTGCCGAAGTTGAGCGAGTCAACAAAGAAGAACTCGGCATCGAGATTTAAATAATAAAGGTCTTTTGACAAAATGTCATTCGGCCTCTTTTTTTATAAAAAATCAAACCACGGAATTTTATTTTGGCTACATCTTGAATTATTTTCGTGCCGAGGTAAACTATAATAATGCCAAAAGTTAAAAAAAAGAAGATAAAAGCAAAAGTGAAAAAAGTTAAGGCAAAGAAGATTGCGAAGGCGAAGAAAGTTTTGATTAAGAAAAAAATAAAAATAAAAAT
>CAIMDW010000013.1 GCA_903839895.1 Candidatus Staskawiczbacteria bacterium | reverse complement strand
TTCGGCCGGATTGGCAAGCGCCCAAAGCGCAAGTGTGCAGGCGCTGATTGCCCAGCTTCAGGCGCAAATTCAGCAATTGCTTCAACAAATTGCACAGTTGCAAAATCAACAGCAGAATCAAGGCCAGGCTTGGTGCCATGCATTTAATGCAAATATAAAATTTGGCGATGAAACTTGCGCAGGCGGAGCAGATATAGAGACAGCTTCGCTAGAACAAGCATTAATAAAGCAAGGATTTCTTTCTGGGCACAATGGAGATTGCGTAAAATTTGACGAAAAAATTGCCGCAGCCGTCGTTAAGTTTCAGAGGAAATATGGAATTTCCCAGACAGGCTATGTTGGTCCAATTACTCGCGCAAAATTAAATAATTTGTATGGATGCGGAACAACTCAGCCGTCAGTCACTATTATTTCACCGAATGGCGGAGAAACATATAGAAATAATGGCAGTGCAATTGCTGTAAATTGGAAAACAGAAAATGTCCCAGCAACGTTTAATTTTGATGTTATCAGGCTTCGGGCTTATCCAAATGGAGGGGAATATAATTTGGCCTTCAATGTTTTAAATGATGGGCAGGAGGTGATTTCAATCCCATCTAATGTGCCCGATGGCGTTTATACTTTGGAGATCAAGGTTTATATGGATAATATATTAGTCACGGATTCAAGCGATTCATATTTTAAAATCGTATCTTCGCAAACTTATGCTATTTTTCCAGAAACTTTGCCGAATGCAATAAAAGGGCAAAATTTTAGCGCGCAACTGACGTCAAATATTCCCGGCGTAACAAACGTGTCGTCTCCTTTTTGGACTGTGATTTCTGGAAAACTTCCAAGTGGTTTAAATCTGCGCTATGCAGATATGGAAATTGTCGGTAATCTGAATAATCACGCAACTGGATTCACTACTTTTTTGGCCGGGGAAATTTTTGGCATTCCAACTGAGGCTGGGACGTTCAATTTTACGGTCCAAACTCAATCTCCTGATGGCAAAACAGCAATAAAAAATTATAATCTAACAGTTGCATCCCAGCCTTCTTTAATTGTAGGAGTTTGCGGTTCGGTCAACGGCACAACTATGAATAGCCAGCCAACTGCTAATCTTTGTTCGGCAGGCTATTCTGGGGCAATTTCTGGAAGCGGTCCTTGGTATTGGACATGCACCGGCTCGGGCGGAGCAAATTTTTGCAGCGCGCAAAAAACTGGAACAGGTCCTGTAGCAGGAACGTGCGGCATGGCTGCAAACGGTTTTGCATTTTCTGAAGCACCCGATGGTAATATATGCGGTACAGCAAATATCCCCTCAGATAGAATTCCAACCCCTAGCGGCTGGTATTGGACATGCACTGGTCCAAATGGCGGATCGACAGTATATTGCAATGCTCCAAAAATAGGAGCGACTAACTATGCAAAATGTGGCGGAGTTAATATGGTTTGGTATAATGGCGGAGTAGAATTTGGCAGGCAGGCTTATAGTTTTGCAACTGATTCATGTGTTGGTTACCGATGTCTGACAAATAATACTATTTCTCCAAGCTGTTACAGCCAGACAGAATGCGCCTCCGCTTGCGCAGGCCAATGCATTAATATTTCTGACGCTAGAAATCAATGTGTCGCCCATAATTAAATAATTTTGATTTATAAATAAAAAATTATGAACAAGCAAAAAGGATTTTCGTTATTAGCAGTAATTCTAATTATTATCGTCGTAATTATTATTGGTGGTGCTTCTTATTGGCTGGGCACGCAAACAAAACCAGCGCAAAACATAACACAGCAAACAGTCCAATCCTCAAGCTCATCTTCGTCATCTATTGTTTCCTCGGTGAGCTCATCTTCCGTTTCGTCTTCTGCCAAGCCGTCTATTACTTCGGTCTTGCCTAGTCCGGCATTAATTGGCCAGGGGATTACTGTAATTGGCGCAAATCTTAGCGGGTTTGAAGGAGACAAAAATTTGTGGATTGAAAACAGCGCAGGGCAGAAAGGAATTATTTATGGCATATCCGGAAGTTCTACAGATAAAATAATCAGGTTCACGCTCGCCGACAGATATTGCACCTCAGATAATTCATATTCGGGTCTGGAATGCACTTCATATATAGGCATTGCTCCAGGAGAATATAAAATATATGCAAGTACTCCATCCGGTGTAAGCAATAAAGTTTCGTTTAGTGTTTTTGATCCAATGATAACAAATTAATCAATAAATTTATGCAAAAACAAAAAGGATTTTCGTTGGTGGCGATAATTTTAATTATTGTCGTCATAATTATTATCGGCGGAACTTTTTATTGGCTGGCCGCACAAACAAAACCAGAGCAAAATATAACCCAGCAGACAGCTCAATCTTCCAGTTTGTCTTCGTCGTCTGTTTCAGTCAGTTCATCTTCCGCGTCGGTTTCCCCGCAACCAACTATTGCTGTCACCTCGCCTAACGGAGGAGAAAGCTATAAAATTGGCGATACAGTTGATGTGCGTTGGAGTGTTTCCGGGATGAGAGGCAATGAATATACCAACGCTATTTTAATTTATGAAAACGGAGAAAATTTTTATGGCAGCATCAGTGGGAGCAAAGTTATTGCGTCAGCTGCGTCGGGAGATTATAAATGGCTGATTCCAAACACCATAGCTCCGGGCCGTTATAAATTGGAAATTTCAGTTGATGGAGGAAAAGATTTTGTGGAAGTTCACGATTTAAGCGACAACTATTTTAACATCACTTCACCGTCGGGCCAAGCTTCCATTACTGTTATGACGCCGACAACCAATGAAACCATCACAAACCCTTTTTATGTGACAGGAGTGTCTAATACTTTTGAAGGTGTGGTTTCAATAAGAATAAAAGACAAAAATGGCAAAGTTTTGGCAACTGATTCGGCTATGGGCGGGTCTGGACAACTGGGAGCATTTTACAAATCAGTCACTTATTCTATGCCGTCTGTAAAAAATGGAACCATTGAGGTTTTTGAAAATTCAGCCAAAGATGGCAGTGAAATTAATAAGGTGACTGTGCCAGTAATTTTTGGAAATTTCAAAATTGCGCCGTAAACAAATTTATGGATTTAAGCACGATACTTTTAATTATAATTGCAGTGGGGGTGGTGGCGGCGATTTTGTTGTTGCTGAGAAAAAAGGAAGCGGTTGTTGAGAAGAAAGACGACGGGTCGTTTTTGATGTTGCAGCAACAGATGAATTTGATTGCGCAGGCGGTGGACAGCAAGCTGTCGGAATCTAACAAGAATGTGCAAGAGCAATTTCGGCATTCAGCTGATATTATCCGAAATGTAACGGAAAAACTGACAAAGCTGGACGAAACAAACAGGCAAGTGGTGGGGTTTGCAGACCAGCTAAAAAGCTTGCAAGATATTTTGAAGAATCCAAAACAGCGGGGGATTTTGGGGGAATATTATTTGGAAACTGTTTTGAAAAATGTTTTGCCGCCAAGTTCTTTTCAAATGCAGTACACTTTTTCAAACGGCGAAATTGTGGACGCAGTTGTTTTTGTCGATAAAAGAATAATCCCGATTGACTCAAAATTTTCTTTGGATAATTATAACAGGATGCTGCAGACAAATGATAATGCTGAGAAAAAAAGATTGGAAACTGCTTTTGTGAATGATTTGAAACTGCGAATTGACGAAACTTCAAAATATGTAAGGCCCGAAGAAAAAACAATGGATTTTGCATTTATGTTTATTCCTTCGGAAGCTGTTTATTATGATCTGCTGATAAACAAGGTTGGTGTGATTGCTGAGGACACGAATAACTTAATTTATTATGCAGGCAAGAAAAAGGTGATTGTGGTTTCACCGACATCTTTTTTGGCATATTTGCAGACAGTTTTGCAGGGGCTTCGCAATCAGAAAATTTCAGAGCAGGCGCAAAGCATTATCAAAGAAGTGGAACGCCTCGGCAAGCACTTGTTTACATATTCTGAATATATGAAACGATTGGGTCAGCATTTGGATAGTACAGTGGGCAGTTACAATAAAGCTGGCAAAGAATTGCAAAAAATAGACAAAGATGTGGTAAAGCTGACCGCGGGGGAGGCTAGCATAGAGATTGAGGAGGTGGAAAGGCCTGCGCTTGACGAATAGAGCAAATTTTGCTAAGATATATCTATTAAAAACAAACTCTAATGATAGCTATAATCAAGACTGGCGGAAAGCAATATATTGTTAAGCCAGGAGACAAATTAAAAGTGGAAAAGCTGGAATTGAAAGAAGGTGAGAATTTCTCAATCACTGATGTTTTGCTGGTGGAAGATGGCAAGAAAGTTGAAATTGGGACTCCTATGCTGAAAACCGCAGTGGAAGCCAAAGTATTGAATCATGGTAAAAACGAAAAGGTGATTGTCTACAAATACAAGCCAAAAACCAGGGAAAGCAGGAAAGTGGGACACAGACAGCCTTATACAGAAATAGAAATAATTGGAATCAAATAGAAACCTAAAAATCGCGCACTGCGCGGTTTTTTATTGCCCATTGACATGCTTTTTTAAAAGAGTAGCATTAGAAAAAATGTGTCTGAATAGCACATTGAAAACCAAAGGAGCAATAATACATGAGCGCACATTTTGACGGATGGCCGAACATTTTGGAGGCTCAGCAGTTTACAAGAAAATGGATGGAATTGGAATTCTTTCCGTTAGCATTGGAAATGAAGAAGCTGGTCTTAAGGGGTATACTTGAGATTCTTCGCGGAAAGGTTATGGGAACTCTTTTTTATGAGTCCAGCACCAGGACAAGATTTTCCTTTGAGACAGCAATGCTGAAACAAGGCGGGAATGTTGTTTCAACCGAAAATGCTCGCGAGTTTTCTTCTACGGTAAAGGGAGAGACGATCGAGGATACAATTAGGACTCTGTGCCAATATTATCTAGACGTGATTGTTATACGCCATTACGAAGATGGAGCGGCTGCACGGGCGGCGGCAGTCAGTTCTGTGCCGATTGTAAACGCAGGGGACGGCAAGGGTCAGCACCCCACGCAGGCCTTGCTTGATGTGCTGACAATAATGATTGAATTGGGCCATATCGACGATATTAAAATTGCCATGGTGGGTGATTTGATAAACGGCAGGACGGTCCGTTCGTTGTCTTATCTGCTTGCCAAATTCTCTGGAGTCAAAATTTATTTTGTAGCTCCCGAATGCGCCCAAATGCGGCCGGACATCAAAGATTACCTTGTAAAGCATGCTGTGGAATTTGAAGAGTTGACTGATTTGCGCGATGTCGCTGGTCAAGTGGATGTAATTTATCAAACCAGAAGCCAGAAGGAGCGCGGCACATCATTTGATAGGAATGATCGCAGTATTGGATTCTTTGATATCAATAAAACGATTCTTAATTTGATGAAGCAGGATGCAATTATTATGCATCCTCTGCCGAGAGTCGACGAAATCAGCACAGAAGTGGATGCAGACCCGCGCGCCGCATATTTCAGGCAGGCAGGCAACGGGCTTTATACCCGCATGGCTTTGCTGAAAATGATTCTTGCTCCTAACTTTTAAAAGGGATTTTTATCCCTTCTTTTTTTTCGAAAAATCTGATAAAGTCTATGAATATGGATATTCAAAAAGAAACCAGCTGGCTTCTCAAAGAAAAATACTCTGGAGAGCCGAGCGCAAAATTTTACAAGGATGTTGAAAGGCTGAAAGCGGGCGAGCCCGTGGCTTATGTAATCGGGTTTTCCGAGTTTTTAGGATGCAGAATTGATTTGTCAAAAAAACCCTTGATTCCGCGAGTTGAGACAGAATATTGGGTGGGCGAAGCTATTAAAGAAATAAACGGCGGACGAGTTTTGGATATTTTTGCAGGGTCTGGATGCATCGGAATTGCGCTGTTGAAAAATAATAAAAAAGTATTGTGCGACATATCGGATTTTAGCGAGGATTGCCTAAAGCAGATTAGGATAAATTTAAAGATAAATAAAATAGACAAGAAAAGATATAAAGTAATCCGGTCAGATATTTTTAGAAGTATAAATAAAAAATATGATTTTATTCTTGCTAATCCGCCGTACATTCCAAAAACTAGAAAAAATAAATTGCCAAAGTCTGTAATAAATTTTGAGCCGAAGCAAGCTTTATTCGGCGGAACTGACGGATTATATTTTATCAGGAAATTTTTAAAGGAAGCAAGAAACTATTTGCAGCCCGCCTCCACTGAAGCTTCGGCGCGGGGACCAAAAATTTTCATGGAATTTGATTCTGCTCAAAAAAAAGAAATAGAAAAATTAATTAAAAAATTTGGCTACAAAAATTTGGAATTTCACCGTGACCAATTTGGCAAGTGGAGATGGGTTGCAATATCTTGATTAAGTGGTAATATTCGTTTAAAGATTTTGCATCTTGAAAATAACTCCGGGAGGGAGATAAAAATGGCAAATGGCATTGTTGGATTTGATAATTTGGGAATGTGCAATGTCTGCGGTTCGCTTCTTGATAAGCAAGCGTTGGCCAGCGAAGGAGGATTTTGCCATTGCGGCGAAATGCCAACCCAAGAATGCTTTGGCATTGTGGATGGTGAAAAGAAACTTTGGCTTGGTCCCGATGGAAGATGGGGTCAAACTTCGTCCAAAAAGAATTTTTTCCTAGGCAACTGGGAAATCGGCCGCGATACAAAAGTTCAATTGGCAATTCCGCCAGGCCTTTCATAGCTGCACATGTGCGGCTTTTTTTTGACTAATTTTGCGAATTTGGGTAGTATAATCCTGAACTTAAAAGTTCGGCACTTTGAAATTTGATATACGGGAGGATTACGGAAGTGATTAAACGCTATGAAAATCCGCAAATTGCGGAAATCTGGACGGACGAAAGCAAACTGGCGGCTTGGCAAGAAGTCGAACTGGCAGTGATTGAGGCAAGAGATGCTCTTAAGATTATCCCAGAAGAAATATATTCAAAAATTAGGGATGTTCTCAGAGCAAATCCGGTGGACATTGCCTGGTGGAGAGATCGTGAAAAGGAAACCCAGCACGATTTGCAGGCTTGGGTGGAAGAGCGCGTCCGGCATTTGCCAATTGAGCTTCGACAATATTTCCATGAAGGAATGACCAGCTACGACACGGAAGAAACTCCGTTCTTGATGCTTTTGCACAAATCATTGACAGTTGTTTATGCCGGCTGCGATGCGTTGAAATCCTCTTTAAAAGATAAGGCCATCAAATATCGCTATTGCCCGCAGATGGGCATGAGTCACGGCCAGTTCGGGGAAGTTCAAAGCTGTGGCAAAAGGTTTTTAACCTGGTATAAAGAGATTGAAGTGGCGGAAGAAAATGTCCGAACCCAGGCAAACAATCTTCGCTTTTCTCGGCTTTCGGGAGCAATGGGAAATTACGGCGGAGTTTCTCCCGAAGTTGAGAAGAAAACTTTGGAGCTGCTGGGGTTTGAGCCGTTCTACGGCGCCACTCAAATTTTACCTCGTCAGATTTTTGGTCCTTTGGCAGAAGCATTGGCCGGGTTGATTGCTGTTATTTCCAAAATCGGGACCGATATCCGCCTGGGCGCGCGTTCGCCTCGGCCGATTTATCAGGAACCGTTTGGCAAAAATCAAACCGGTTCTTCGAGAATGCCGCACAAGAAAAACACCATACTTTCTGAGCAATTGGAAGGCATGGAGCGCATGGCGTTGGGGTATTTGGTGATGATTATGCAGAACATCCGCACTTGGGAAGAAAGGGCAATTGAGCAATCATGCGTAGAACGCATTGCTTGGCCCGACCTTTTCCACGTGGTAATGCGTTCGCTGACTGTCTGCATAAAAATCATGGAAGGCTTGCAGGTTTACCCAGACCATATGATTAAGGACATTTCCGACACTCGCGGAACTTGGGCAGCTGGTCCCGCCAAAGAATTCTTGCGGGAACGTTTGGCTCCGTTCGGCATAACTACTGAAGAAGCTTACCGCATTGTCCAGTTGGCATCTTTCATGGCTTTTCAACCTTCGAGGTGGGCTAAAGATATCAGGAAAAATCCTCCGCAGTCGTTTAAGGCGGCAGATAAATTGCTTCAAATCGCGCCTGCAGCTAGCATGCAATCCGGCTTCAGTGTCATTGATCTTATTATTTCCAAGGCGCAGTTGTCTGTTATTGATGATCTTGATGTCAACGAGGATCAGATATCAAACTGGAATTCAGCTTTGCGGGCATTGACCTTTGACGAGGAATGGCAAAAAGTATTCTCGGTCAAAGACCGCCTCAAAGACGAGGCCGTCTTGTATAAAGAAATTCTAGGAATTTAGGCTTTGTTTAAAAACAAGGCTCTTTTTTTGCATTGACATTTTATAAAAAATTAAGTAAATTAGCAGTACGATGTTTTTATAATGTTCGTTTAAAACCAAGGCATAAGGAGGAAAAAGTTATGCCCAAATTATCGCCTGCCAGGGCAAACTGGCCCGTGTTGGAAGGTTTGAAGCTGGTGAACCGCGGAAAAGTTCGCGACAGTTATCTTCTTTCCAGCGAATTTAGGCTGATTGTCGTCACTGACGGCATTTCGGCCCGTGACTACGTGTTGAACGCGCTAATTCCTACGAAGGGAATCGTGCTCAACTGCATGACGGTTTTCTGGCTTCGCATGCTGGAAGGTTATAGCATCAAGCATCACATGGTGGCTTGCGGATCAGATATCGACAAATATCTTCCGCCCGAATTGCGCAAAAATGCCGATTTGCAATCACGCGCCATGGTGGTGCGAAACAAGAAAATGGCCGACGCTGAATTCGTTATGCGCAGAATCCTGACCGGAAGCTCCGTAAAACCTTACCAGCAAACAGGAATGGTTTGCGGACAAATGCTTCCGCAGGGTTTGCAGGACGGCGACGAACTGCCGTTTTTCATGTTCACGCCAACCACCAAGGCCCAAGAAGGCCACGATGAAAATGTTTCTGCCGAAGAAATCATTAAAAAGTATCCTTTGCAAAGCTTTCTGGCTTCCAAGATTTTTCAGATTGCTTACGAATTCGGTAAAACGCGCGGGATTCTCATTCCCGACACTAAATTCGAATTCGCAGGGGACGGCACGCTGGCCGACGAAGTGCTGACGCCCGACTCCAGCCGTTTCTGGTCTTATCCGGATTGGCTGAAGACCCGGCAATCAGAAATCCGTAAAGCGCCGGGCTCTTTCGATAAAGACCCAGTGCGTCAATGGCTGGATGCGGAAATTGCAAAGGTTATTGAAAAATATCAAATCAAGAAGTTCGACCCTGAAATTCCTGATTGCGTGAATATTGTCCATAACTTTGTAATGCCTGATAGCCTGATCCGTCAGACCACGCAAGGTTATCGCTATATTTTCTGGAGGCAGACCGAGCAGACCATTGACGACTTCCGTACGGAAATGGGAATTGAGCTTCCCAAGCCTCAAGAAAAGAAAATTCTGGTGGTGCTGGGAAGCGATTCCGATTTGCCGTATGTGGAATCGGCATGCGAAGAATATGGAATCGAAAAGAAGTTATTGCTGAGCTGTCATCGCAATCCCATGGAGCTTGTGAATTTTGTCAAAGAGCTTGATGGCAAATACGATGCCGTCGTTTGCGCGGGCGGCATGGCATTCGCTTTGCCGGGAGTTATGGATGCTTTCGGGCATTCCTTTAAAAAACAGATTCCGGTGGTGGGAGTTGCTTTGGGCAAGCCCAGCACTGATGATTTGCTGGCAGCCCAACTTTCTATTTTGAAGATCCCGGGCCAGCCTGTAATCTTCGACGAAATCAAAGGCGAAGCCTATACCGGCACGGCAGGCTTCCGCGAAGCGCTCTTCCGCATTCAAAACGGCGAGCTTCCTCCGCCAAAGCTGCGCACGGAAAAGCCGTCGCGCTGGTTATAACCCCTCAGTTTACTGCGGGGATTTTTTTTGTTAAAATGAATTAATATATGGCAGAAAAAGCAATACAACTTTCGCCGAATTCATTGAATTTGTTTTTGGAGTGCCCGCATTGCTTTTGGTTAGACAAGAACAAGGGGATTAAGAGGCCTCCGCCGTATCCGTATGCCCTAAATTCTGCGGTGGACGCTTTGCTGAAAGAAGAATTTGATACTTATCGCACAAAAAACATTCCGCATCCATTATTGAAAGAGAATAAGATAAAAGCGCATTTGTTTTCAAACCAGAAACTGCTGAACCAGTGGCGGAACAATTTGGCGGGCATAAGATATTTTGATGAGGATTTGAATGCGACTTTATTTGGGGCGCCAGACGACGTGCTGGAATTTGACGATGGGAAAATTGCTCCAATGGATTACAAATCAACCGGAAGCATGGCCTCTAAAATTTATGACAGATTCCAGTTGCAGTTGGATATATATGCATTTTTAATGGAGAAAAATGGTTATCAGGCTTCGCGAAAGGGTTATCTTGTATTTTACATAGTAGACAAAAGCAGGGGATTTATAGACCGTTTGCCATTTCGCAAAGAAATTATGGAGATAGAAACAACTCCTGGAGATGTTTATGAAATTTTCAAAGACGCGGTGGCTGTCTTGAGAAATGAAAATCCGCCGCCTCATAGCCCAGATTGCCAGTTTGCAAAATGGCTTGACGGCGCAAAGAAATTCTAATATAATAGAGAATCTAATAGTTAGATAATCAAACTAATCTTATGAAAATAACAATCCCTAAAATTTTAAAAAGCTGGTTTTCAGGCAAGCACAAAAAAAGGAATATCTGGATAACGGTAATTCTGGCGGTTGTGATTATTCTGGTGCTTTTAATTTCCAGTAAAAAGGGGAATGCGGGAGCAATCCAGACAGGCTTTGTCACAAAGCAGAATTTGCAGGAAACGGTTTTGTCTACCGGGCAGGTTATCAGTGGAACTGATTTATCTTTAAGTTTCCAAGGAACAGGAGTTGTAAGAAAAGTTAACGTGAAAGAAGGGGATCAAGTTACAGAAGGGCAGGTGCTGGCATATTTAAACCAAGGCTCGGCCGCCGCCGCTTTAACCCAGGCGCAAGCAAATTACGATAAGCTGATAAATGGCGCAACTCAAAACGATGTTCAATCTTTGCAGGATGCAGAGTCCTCGGCGCAGGTCAATTTGAACAATGCATACAATGGAGCTTTTAATACTTTAAATAATGGATACACGGCAATTTTAAACGCATATACAACTTCAAAAACAATTCAAGACGCTTATTTTTCGTCGGCAGATTCATCCTGGAGCCCGGTTCACGAGAATGTAAATAATATCAATAATAATCTGGTTATTGTAAAAAATGGCATAAGTTATACTAATAATGCGGATGCAATAAGTTCGGCAATCTCCAGTTCCGCAAATTCTTTAGCAAGCGTTTTGGCATCATTGCAGATTATTCGCGATCAAACCGACACAGATTCTTACAAGGATAGAATTTCTGCCGCTGATAAATCTGCATTGGACTCTCAAAAATCTGCGGTCAGTTCTGCGTTAAGCAGTATTAATAGCTTGCAGAGCAGTTTGGCTTTGTATAAAGTTTCCTTGCAGACAGCTCAGCATAATTTATCTGCGAAGCAGTCTCCGCCAAGGCAGGAAGATATAGATTCTGCGCAGGCTCAAGTTGATGCGGCGCGAGCAGTCGTGAATAATTTAATTATTACAGCTCCCGCTTCGGGGACAATTACAAGCGTAGATGTGAAAGTCGGCGAATTGGCAACTCCGTCAAAAGAAGCGATTGTATTGCAGAATGTGGGAGATTTGCATGCCGAGGCCGATGTTTCAGAAGCCAATGTTGCCAGCTTGCAGGTTGGCCAGCCGATAGATTACACTTTTGACGCGCTGGGACCCGACCAGCATTTTGCAGGGAAAGTTATGACAATAAATCCGGCTTCAACGGTAATTTCGGGAGTAGTGAATTATCTGGTAAAAGGAAGTCTGGAAAATGTGCCGAACATAAAGCCCGGAATGACAGCAAATATGACAATTTTGGTTGCCAAAAAAGACAATGCGCTGGCGGTTCCGTCCACGGCTGTGATAAATAAAAACAACAAGCAATACGTAAGAGTCATAGACAACGACAAAAACAAAACTTACCACGAAGTGCAAGTGCAGACTGGTTTGCAGGCAGACGGAGGATTGGTGGAAATTGTTTCGGGCATTAGCGATGGCCAGGAAATTGTGGTTTATATGAAATAAATTTATGGCACTGATTGAAATAGAAAATTTGAAAAAGGATTATGTGAACGACGAGGTGGTCACGCGAGTTTTGCATGACATAAATTTCGAAATAAAAGAGGGGGAATTTGTGGCAATCATGGGGCCGTCGGGCTCGGGCAAATCAACCTTGATGCATATTTTGAGTTTTTTGGATAGGCCGACCGGAGGTTCATATAAATTTGAAGGAAAAGACACGAAAAATTTCGATGATGTTTATTTGGCGAAGCTTAGAAATGAAAAAGTGGGATTTGTTTTCCAGTCGTTCAACCTATTGGCGCGCACTACCGTTTTGGATAATGTAAGATTGCCGCTTGTTTACAGCAAGAGGAAGGATATGGATGAGTTGGCGGAAAAAGCTTTGGCTTCGGTGGGGCTTTCGCATAGATTGGAATATTTTACAAACCAGATTTCGGGCGGAGAAAAACAGCGCGTGGCAATTGCCAGGGCTTTAGTGAATAATCCCGCTGTGATTTTTGCTGACGAGCCGACAGGGAATTTGGATTCAAAATCCGGGAATACAGTAATGTGGATTTTGCAGAAGTTAAACAACGACGGCCACACAATTATTTTAGTAACTCACGAAACCGACACCGCCAACCACGCCAAAAGAATTATCCGCATAAAAGACGGCAACATAATTTCCGACGAAAAAGTGGCAAAGCGCACAATTGCCGAAGCCGATAGGGACTTGGTAAAATAATATGGATTTTCTTGGGACTATAAAATTGGTTTTTAGGACTTTGCTTGCCAGGAAGGGCAGGTCGTTTTTGACTATACTGGGAATTGTAATCGGGGTGGCTGGAGTGATTATCATAATTTCTTTGGGAGCGGGAGCGCAAAGCTTGATTTTGGGGCAAGTCACAAAACTTGGTTCAAATTTATTGTCGGTTCAGCCGGGAAAAAGCAGTGCGAACGGACCTCCATCGGCTGTTTACGGAATTATTACGACTACTTTGGTGATTTCGGATACTAATTCTTTAAGGGATACTTCGCAGGTTCCGCATGCCTCGGCAGTGAATTCTATGGTGCGCGGATCAGCATCGGTTACTTGGCAGAATAAAGAAGTTGATACAAATTTTATGGGAACTGACGGCAGTTATCCCAGTGTTGTGGATTTTACAATGCAGACAGGGCAGTTTTTTACTCAACAGGAAGACCAGGGTTCGGCCAGCGTTGTTGTTTTGGGTTCCACGGTTGCCACAGAATTATTTGGAGCAACAGGAGTTAGTCCTGTCGGGCAAATAATAAAAGTCAGGAATTCAGCACAGACAAAGGCCGGAGGAATACCTTTGCGGGTGATAGGAGTAATTGCTTCGCGCGGAAGTTCATTTTTTCAGGATAACGACGACCAGATTTTTCTGCCCTTGGCAATCGGCCAGCAGCAAATTTTGGGCATACACTATTTGAATGCAATAAACGTAAGAGTTGATTCGGCCGATAATTTGGCGCGCACAACCGCCGACATCACAAGGATTTTAAAGCAAAACCACCATGTGCTCGCAGAAAAAGACATGGATTTTACCGTTTATAGCACAGCCGACGCCATTTCAATTTTGAGCACTATTACAAATGCTTTGAGATTATTTTTGACTGCGATGGCCTCGATTGCCTTGGTGGTGGGCGGAATTGGAATTTTGAATATTATGCTTGCCACCGTGGCAGAAAGGACAAGGGAAATTGGATTGCGAAAAGCAGTGGGAGCCAATAATACGGCTATTATGCGACAGTTTTTGCTGGAAGCAGGAGTGCTGACTTTTTTGGGCGGAATTTTGGGAATTATAATAGGAACTGCAATTTCATTTTTGATAAGTTTGGTTATGCAATATTTGGGATATGAATGGGCATTTGTAATTTCTATAACTTCTGTTTTGCTTGCAGTTGGAGTTTCCATTTTAACCGGCGTAATTTTCGGATTATATCCGGCATTAAAAGCATCAAAATTAAATCCGATAGAAGCATTGAGATATGAATAGCAAGGCGCTTACACAATCTATAAAGGCTTTGACTGCGAATCCTGTGCGCACGGTTTTGACTACTTTGGGAATTATGATTGGAATTGCAACTGTGATTATGGTTTTGTCGGCGGGAGCGGGATTTAAAAGCTTGATAAACGATCAGGTGGCGTCTTTAGGAAGCAATACTTTGTTTATAAAAACCCGCGTGCCTCCCACGACAAAAAACCGTGCCGCAACAAACGCTTTGACTCCTGGAATTGCGGTGGGGATTACAACATTCAACCAGCGCGATTTGGATGACATAAAAAAATTGAACAATGTCGTGAACGATTATGGAATGGTAACCGGCATGGCTGTGGCAAGCTATAGGAATAATAATAAAAGCGCAATTTATTACGGCTCGTCTTATGAAAGATTTGCAATTGACCAGCATGAGCTTTCGGTCGGAAGGTTTTACACGCAGGCTGAAGATACGGGAGCCGCGCAAGTGGCAATTTTAGGAAGCAGTCTGGCAAAGCAATTATTTTTGCAGGACGACCCGATAGGAAAAGTGGTTCGGATTGGAAATTTGAATTTTCAGGTAATTGGAATTTACAAGTCGCAGGGCGGGGGAGATACGGGACCTGATGGTGGAATTTACGTTCCTTTGAAAACAGCTCAGTTCAAAATGCTTGGAATAAGCTATATAACAGTGGGAGTTGTACAATTGAAGGATACAAACCTGGCAGATGCGACTGCTGCCGGAATAAGCCAGACTTTGATGCATAACCACAATATTTCAGATCCTGCAAAGGATGACTTTACAGTTGTGACGCAGGCTCAAGTTTTGGATATTTACAACACGATTTTCAACGGCATAACTATTTTACTCATCGCAATAGCTTCTATCTCGCTGATTGTCGGCGGAGTGGGGATTATGAATATTATGTATGTGGTTGTTACAGAAAGGACAGCCGAAATTGGGCTTAAAAAGGCTTTGGGAGCCACAAATTCGGATATTTTAAAAGAGTTTTTGATTGAATCGGTTTTGGTCACGATTTTGGGCGGGATTATTGGAGTTTTATTTGGCTCTTTATTAAGCTGGCTTCTTGCAATTATTGCCACTGCAAACGGACTTACCTGGGTTTTCACAGTTCCATTGTACGCGATAGCTATTGCTGTGGGAGTTTCGGCTGCGATCGGGATTTCTTTCGGGGTTTTGCCCGCAAGGTCTGCCGCAAAACTTGACCCTATTGAAGCCTTGAGATACGAATAGTATAATAAAAGAATTTATATTATTTATTCACAAATATGAAATTCAATAAAGAATCCGGCCAAGCATCGAGGTTGCTTTTAATTTTGGCAGTCGTTGTTTTAGTTGCGGTAATAATTGTTTATTTGGTAATGCGCATGGCTGAAAAGCCCGCTCAGCCTGCAGTGCCAAAAATTCCTGCAGTGCCACAGCCGGTCTATGAGCAACAGCTGGGAGACATAAGGTTGGTTTTTGAATCGGCGCTTGATAAAGGAAATGTTTTGACAGCTTCTCAGATTATTAACAATCAGTATTCCTATAATCAGCAAGATTTGCAGGTTTCAAATCCTGGTGCAAAATTCATTGCGGTGACAGTTGGTGGACAAAATAAAGGAACAGACAATACTGAAAAAGGCGCATGGGACATACAAAATATCGTTGACTCGCAAGGAAGGAATTTTGTCCCGCTTGATGGGTATACTGTGGCGCCATGGCTTCCGAAAGATAATTTATGCGGAGCTTTGCTGAAGCCAGCCTTTGATCCGACTCCATGCATGAAGATTTATGAAGTTTCCAAAGCATCCTCGGGGCTGAAAATAAGAGTGGAGGAAGGCAAAAACGGCAAGGCAAGCAATTTTTCTTCGGGAAATGTTGACCAATATTTGCTGGACTTAATTGTAAAATAAAAATATGGATGACAAAAAAATAAAAGAAGCCCGAGAAAAAATTGCAAATCCGGAACTTGTGCTTCCCGAGCAAGAGTTTACAGAGCAGGAAAAAAGAGCAGAACAAAAAGAAAATTTAAGCGATGACCAGCGCGTTTCGGCTGAATTGAGAAGGGAAATAGAATTGATGGAGCTCGATGAAGCTTCAAAACCAGGCGCAGAAAAAGCGCGCGAGAAAATTGAATTTCTGGGCGAAAAGGAAAAAGTGGAACATCTTTTGGAAATGGCCAGAGAACATGGCTTAGTTTTTGCAATAAACGTGGCCAAAAAAATGAATGACCCGTACATCCTGGACGTCCTTCACGACACCTTGGCGCAAGAAGGCTATTATAAAGATTTTACAAAGTAATTTTTAATTATTAAATTGCAAAATTATGAACAAGCAAAGAGGCATAGCTTCAATAATTTATATAATAATTATAATCGCGCTTTTGGCCGTCGGGGGAATTTTTGCTTACCAGTATTTTGCAATAAAGAATAAGCCAGCTGTTCAGACACAGCAAAACCAAATTACAAACCAATCCGCCAGTTCATCATCCAGCTCGTCGTCCCAAAGCCAACAAGCAACCGCCGGTTGGAAAACATACACAAATTCACAATATGGGTTTTCAATTAAATACAATCTCTCTCTTGATGCCGGGACGTCGCCAAGCAACCCGGGTGAATGGACTTTATTAATACAAACCCCTATTGTTGGAAATTTGCCTACTGTACCCGGTTCTTGGTATAGCATTACCATTAAAGACGGAATTTCCTCCTTAAATGCATTGAAACAGGCTTACCCTGGCGGGATTGAGGGCGATAATAAAGTTACTGTAACACCTATAACTTTTGCGGGTTATCAGGCCTTGGATATGCGATTTATAGCCATTCCGGCATATGATCACTATGTTCATGCAGTTGGTGTTGTAAAAGATAATAAAGCTTATATTATCAGTTATTGGAATGACAAAGAAACTTCTCAGGACGAATTTAACCAAATGCTTTTCACGTTTAAATTTACAAAATAAATGGCAATTATTATTCCGGGGTTAATATTGGTTTTTCTGTTAGTGGTGTTAGCTTTTGTGATAGTTTTGAAGGCGGAAAATAATGAAAAAGATTCTGTCTTTGGCGGATTGGAAATGACGCTGTTTTTGGTGATGATGCCGAAAAATCCCACGAAGAAAGAAGGGGACCAGCAGAAAGAACAGAAAATGATGATTGGGCAGATGGAGCAGGTTTTTGCAAATTTTTTGTATTTGAAAAAGCGCAGGATGTTCCAGACTCCGCCTGTTTGCGCATTTGAAATCGCTTCCGAACTGGGGAATTCAGATATTTCTTTTTACGTGGCGGTGCCAAAATACTTGGAATCGGTTTTTGAAAAATATGTGCAGGGCGTTTACCCGAATGCGGTGGTGGACAAGGTGCCAAATGACTATACGATTTTTGAACCGCAGGGAGCTTCGGCCGGAGCGTATTTGAGGCTTTCAGAAAATTATCTTTTCCCAATCAGTACTTATCAGACCTTAGAGACAGATCCTTTGTCTTTGGTGACAAACACTTTGAGCAAGATTGCGCCAAACGAGGGCGGGGGTGTGCAGGTTTTAATAAGGCCTTTGTCGAAATTTAATTTGCGCAAGAAAGGGGAGAAGGCTTTGAAAAAAGTCAGGGAAGGGAAAGACTTGAGGTATGCGGCTTCTTTTGCTTCGCATAGTTTTTTTATGCAGGTACTGGACGAATTTTTGTTCAATCCGCCGAAGGACTACAGAAAAAATCCTCAAAATCCGCAAAATCCTATGAACCCGAAAAGGGAACAGGGCTATGATCAAAAAGGCTATGAGTCCATACAAAGCAAAATCCAAAAACAGCCTTTTGAGGTGAATATACGAGTTGTGGCTTCAGCCCAGTCTCAGGAAAGGGCGAACGAAATTTTAGAACATTTAATATCGGCTTTCAGCCAATTTTCATTGTCGGCTTTGAATAGTTTGGAGCCGTGGACGGTGCAGAGAAAAGAACTGCAGAAAATGATTTATGATTTCAGCTTCAGGAATTTCAATGAGAAACAGGCAAATATTTTGAATTTGGAAGAATTGGCAAGCGTTTATCATTTCCCGTCGCATTATATTGAAACTCCATACATCAAATCTGCTAAATCAATTACTGCGGCTCCGCCTTCAGACCTTCCAGAAAAAGGGGAGCTTTTAGTCGGAGAAGTTGATTACAGGAATGAAAAGAAGAATGTTTATTTTGCTTCAAAAGAAGATAGGCGAAGGCATTTTTACTACATCGGGCAGACAGGAACTGGAAAATCATATTTTATGCAAGGATTGATTATGCAGGATATTTTAAATGGAGAAGGAGTGGCTGTTATTGATCCGCATGGAGAATTGGTTGACGGCATTTTAGCGGCAATTCCCAAAGAAAGAGTTGATGACGTGGTTATGTTTGAGCCATTTGACATAGAAAGGCCTTGCGGGCTGAACATGTTAGAATATGATTCGCCTGAACAGAAAGATTTTGCGGTGCAGGAAATGATTGCCATTTTCATGAAGCTTTTCCCGCCAGAAATCATCGGGCCGATGTTTGAGCATTATATGAGAAATGCCATGCTGGCTTTAATGGCAGACAAGGATAATCCCGGGACTCTAGTTGAAATTCCAAAAATGTTTACAGATCCCGCATTTTTGCAGCAAAGGCTGTCAAAAGTTTCAGATCCTATTGTGCGAAGTTTCTGGACAAAAGAATGGGCGCAGACAACAGGAAGCACTAGGTCTGACATGTTAGGTTATGTGGTTTCAAAATTGGGCAGATTCATAGAAAACGAAATGATGAGAAATATTATCGGTCAGTCGCATTCGGGATTTGACTTGGCTGAGGTTATGGACGGCAAGAAAATATTTTTAGCCAACTTGTCCAAAGGCTTGACCGGCGAAGTAAACAGCTCATTGCTGGGATTGATTTTGGTTTCAAAAATGCAAATGGCGGCCATGAGAAGAGCAAAAATTTCAGAGGATAAAAGGACGGATTTTTATTTATATATTGACGAGTTCCAAAATTTCACGACAGATTCAATTGCAACAATTTTGTCTGAAGCCAGAAAATATAAATTAAATTTGACAATGGCGCATCAATATATGCCCCAGCTGACCGACCAAATTCGCGAAGCAGTTTTGGGAAACGTTGGAATGATGGGTTCATTCAGAATTGGCGCCGAAGATGCTGAAAAATTAGAAAAGCAGTTTGAGCCGGGATTTTCAAGGTTTGATCTGGTAAATCTGGATAATCGGACGATGATTGTAAAAATGCTGATCAATGGAAAAATTTCTACACCATTTAAAATGAATACTTTGCAGCACGACAAAGGAAGGCCGGAGATTGTAGAAACAATAAAGAAAATTTCAAAATTAAAATATTCGCGCCCAAGGGACGTGGTAGAGCAAGAAATCGTGCAAAGATCTTTTGCCGAGATTCCGTTAACTCCGCCAGTTCCTACAAAATTATAATTAAAAACCGCCGAGGGGCGGTTTTTAATTGTTATAAATTTATTCCTGGGCGCGTTTTACGTAGCTTCCGGTTTCAGTGTTTACTTCTATGATGTCGCCCTCTTGAATGAATAGGGGAACTTGTATGACCGCTCCTGATTCCAAAATAGCTTCTTTTGTGCCTCCTTGGGCTCGGTCGCCTTTTACTCCTGGAGCCGATTCTTTGACCTTCAGTTCTACTTTTATTGGCAGCTTGAAAGTAATAATTTTTTCATCAAAAACGATTCCAATCACAGTTTCATTCGGCCTTAAGAATTTTGCCTGCGTTCCAATTTGGGTTTCAGTGAAGGAAAATCTGTCCGATGGATTTTTCGGGTCACAGAAAAAATATTGTCCCTTTGTGGTGTATAAATATTTTATTTCGCGCTTTTGCAAATCGGCTTCGTTGAACATGTCGCCTTGCTGGAAGTTTTTTTCCTGGACTCTTCCGTCAATCAGGTTTTTTATCTTTGATTGGATGACCGGCCTTCTTTGGGCCATTTTCATCATTTCAGCCGTCAGCACTTCCCAAGGCTGTCCCTCATAAATGAATTGCACTCCTGGTTTTAAATCTGTATGAGTCAACATAAAATTGATATTTAATTATTCTACCGTTTTCCACTCGATTTTGCTTTCTTTGTCTGCAAATTCAAGCCATTCGCCATATTTTGAAATTACAAACCACTTTTTCTTTGTCGTGGAATATATCATCGGGTCGCCCCTGTAAAACGGCTTTTTGACAATTTCTTTTGGTTTTAAATTGTCCAGCTCAAGCCATTTTTTGAAAACCGTCTCAATGGCGTAATCTAATTTTCTGGTGCTGGCCCATTTTGCCACTTTATCAATGGCTTCTTTTGCCTTTTCCACTGAACCCGCCAAATCCAACAATTGCTTTGAGGGTTTTGTGAACCGAGAATAGATTATCTTCCTCTTTTTAGCATTTTCTTTTAATTCTTGCAAGCTTAGCCCCTTTGACTGGAAGTAAAAAGTTATGACCTGCCTTATGGCGGTTTCCTCCTTTAATTCCTCATATTCCTTGATTTTTCCATGCAAAATATACTCTTCTATCTTCTTAGCATTTTTCTCGCCAATTATTCTAGGAACTAATAACCCTTTCAGCCCTTTTTCTTTGTAAATATCTGAAACATCACTCTGCAAGCTATCCAAATACGCTGCAGCTTTTTTATAAGCATTTATCCTTTGGAAAATCTTCTCACCCGAAATGTCCAGCAACTCCGCCATTTCCCTGAATATTTTCGCAATTTCCTTGTTCATATCGTACGGCTTTAATTTTAGGCTTTTTTGTGATAATATTCAACAATGGAAAAGAGACATCGAATTTTTATTGCTATAAATTTGCCTGAAGAGATAAAGAGGGAATTGGCTGGTTACTCGGAAAAATGGCCAGAATTGCCTGCAAAATGGGTTCCAAAAGACAATCTGCATATTACTGTGGAGTTTTTGGGCGACTTAACCGACGAGGAAGTGGGTGAGGTTTGCATGGTTGTAAAAGAAGTTGTAGAAAGGCATAATTCGTTTACAATAAATTTGAATAAGGTTTTGTATGGTCCGCCCAAGAAAAATCCCCCAAGAATGGTTTGGGCAGATGGAGAAAAGTCGGAAGAACTGGTTGATTTGAAAGAAGATTTGCAGGAAGGCTTGCTGGAAAAAATTGCTTTCAGGCCCGAAGGAGCCGGATTTATAATCCATATTACCTTAGCAAGGATTTTGGAAATGGAATTCAGAAAATTTGATTTGGATGAAAGGCCAGAAATAAACGAAGACATTGACTTGCCGTTCACAGTGGAGTCGCTGGAAGTTATGGAATCGGAAATGAAGCGCGGAGGGCCGGTTTATACAATTTTAGAATCGCATAATTTAAAAAATTAAAAAAATAAAAATTATGGCAGAAACACTAAAAAGTAAAGAATCGGAAAATAAATATCCGGTGATGAGCAGATGCGCTGCTTGCAAAAAAATAATGGGCATTGCATTTATGGGTCCGAATGAAGGCGAATTTAGCGATGGATTTTGTCCGGAATGTTTTGAGAAAGAAGCAGAAAAAATCAGAGAATTCAAAGAAAAAAGAAAAGAGAAAAAATAAAACAAAGAATAATAAAATCAATGGAGCCATCAGAAAAAAATAATCAGGAAAAAGAGCCGTTTAATCCAGAGAAATCTACTGACATGGAAGTTGTAAATTTTTATAGTCTTCATATAGATAATCCTTGCGAGGTTGAAGTTGCGCCAGGCGAAATAAAAAACATAAGAAATTTTTATATTAGAGAAGCAAAGCAGTTATTGGCTAATGAAGATGAACAGGGTCAAAAAAAACTTGCAAATCCCTTTGCTCGCGAAATTTTGGAAGATAAAATAAAAGAATACGAAAAGTAGAATGAAGATTTATTTAATTGGAATTGGGGGGATTGGGGTGAGCGCGCTTGCCCAATATTATTTGTCAAAAGGATATGAGGTGTCCGGTTCTGATTTGGTTGCTTCGGAAATTACAGATTTAGCCGGGAAAAGGGGAGTGAAAGTAATTATTGGAAATTCGGCTGAAAATATTCAGGCAGACTTTGATTTGGTGGTGCACAGCCCGGCAGTGAAAAGTGATAATATTGAATTTAAAAAGGCAAAAGAGCTGGGAATCAAGACAATTAGTTATCCTGAAGCCTTGGGCGAGCTGACTAAAGAATATTACACGATTGCGGTGGCTGGAGCCCATGGCAAAAGCACTACAACTGCCATGATTGCTTTGGCACTGGCAGAGGCCGGATTGGACCCGACAGTAATTGTGGGAACTTTAGTAAAAGAATTCGGCGGTTCTAACTTTAGGGCAGGGAAGTCGAAGTTCTTAGTAATAGAAGCCTGCGAATACGATGCTTCTTTTTTAAGTTATCAGCCAAAAATAATTGTGGTGACAAATGTGGACAAAGAACATTTGGATTATTTCAAAACTTTTGCAAATGTTAAAAAAGCTTTTAAAGATTTTGTTTTAAAATTGCCTGAAGATGGATTTTTCGTGGCAAATAAAGACGATAAATTTTCTCCAAAATTTAATAAGCCTAAATTTGCAGTCAAGAATTATTTTTTAAGGCAGAAGGAATCTAGCAAATTAAAAAAGATTTTGAAGGTTCCTGGCAAGCATAATATTTCAAACGCTTTGGCGGTTTTGCAGGTTGCCAGAATTTTGGCAATTCCGGACAGGATGATTTTTTCAGCCTTGTCTAAATTTAGGGGAACTTGGCGCAGGTTTGAAGTGAAAGAGGGAAAAGCTGGCGCAAAGAAAATAACAGTGATATCTGATTATGCGCACCATCCGAATGAAATTTCTGCTACACTAGAAGCAATCAAAGAAAAATACAAAAGCAAAAAAATATTTTGCGTTTTCCAGCCGCACCAGCACCAAAGGACTTTTTATCTGTTCAATGACTTTGTGAAAGTTTTCCGCGCGGCTAAAATTGATAACATTATTTTAACTGATATTTATGATGTGGCAGGGCGCGAAACCCAAGCAATAAATAAAGAAGTCAGCTCTGAAAAATTAGCGAAGAAAATTAATAAAAAAAATGTGGCGTATTTGCCAATGGACAAGCTTGAAGCTTATATAAATGAAAATGTAAGATCAGGAGATGCGCTTGTAATTATGGGAGCAGGTGATATTTATAAGCTTGCAGATAAATTCTGAAGTGGTAATATAGGTTTAACATTGAAAATTATAAAACCTTTGACTCGGGTCCCCGGCGAAAGCTTTGGGGATTGGGCCCGATGAGGTGATCTGTGCGTTAGTGCAGGTCCGGCTTCCTCCGTAACCATAGGATAATCGCTATTGTAAAATGTCGATGAAAGTTGGCCCCGCTTTTGGGGCAACAAAGGTGGTACCGCGAGCAATCCTCGTCCTTTGAGCATAATTTATTTATGCCCAGCGGACGGGGATTTTTAGTTCCTTAAAAACAAAAAAAAGAGGATAGTATTATGAAATGTCCAAGATGCGGCAAGGAATTGCCTGAGTACGATGAGAAGGCTCAGCACAATTTTTGCCCGACAAGTTCTGACGGGCAAAATATAGTATTTATTTGTATGGACTGCAAAATGTCAGAATTAAGGCTGGCCAAAAGGTCGCTCAAGCGGTAATAAGCATATTGCCGCCTTTTTTTAGATTTGCACTTCCTTTTTTTTGCATAAATTGCTATTATTTAATAATCTAAACATATGCCAAAAATTGACCAACAAAAAATCCAAGAAATTTTAAGCAGGGGAGTGGAAGACGTGATTGTAGGAAAAGAACTGGAAAAAAAGCTGGTTTCGGGCCAAAAGCTGAAAATTTATTTCGGAATAGATCCGACTGGGACTAAGCTTCATATAGGACATGCCGTGCCTCTATGGAAATTGAAAGATTTTCAGGATTTGGGGCATGAGATTATTTTACTTATTGGCGACTTTACCGCCAAGATTGGAGATCCCACAGGAAGAGATTCCGCCAGGGTAGTTTTGACCGATAAACAGGTAAAAGAAAACTTTAAGACTTACAAAAGGCAGGCTTCAAAAGTTTTGGATTTTTCGAAAGTGAAAGTGGTTTACAATTCAAAATGGCTTTCTCGGCTTAATTTTGCCGACATTTTGAAATTGTCTGCCAATTTTACAGTCCAGCAAATGCTGACTCGCGATATGTTTGACCGCAGGATGAAAACAGACCAGCCAATTTCTTTGCAAGAATTTATGTATCCTTTGATGCAAGGTTATGACTCTGTGGCCTTGAATGTGGATTTGGAAATTGGAGGAAATGACCAGATGTTTAATATGCTGGTGGGCAGAGATTTGCAGAAGATTTACAATAACAAAGACAAAGATGTTTTGACTTGCAAACTGCTTTTGGGAACGGACGGCAGGAAAATGAGCAAGACATTTGATAATTTTATTGCTGTGGAAGATGCGCCAGAAAATATGTTTGGAAAAGTTATGTCGGTAAAAGACGAGCTTTTGGACCATTATTTTGAATTGGCAACAAGGCTTTCAGAAGCAGAAATTGCAGAAATAAAAAAATCTGGCAATCCGCGCGATATAAAAGCCAAACTGGCAAAAGAAATTGTGAAGATGTACCACGGCGAGAAAGAATCAGAAAAATCAGAAGCTGAATTCAATAAAGTCCATCGTGACAAGGAATTGCCGAGCGAAATGCCGGTTTTTGAAGCAATTAAAAGCAACTATTTTATTTCTGATTTGCTAGTGGAATCAAAATTAGCTCCGTCAAAAAATGAGGCTAAAAGATTGGTGGAAGGCGGGGGAGTGACAGTCATAAATAAAGGCCAAGAAGAAAGAGTTGCAGATTGGAAAAAAGAAATTAATTTGGAAGATGGCATGATAATAAAAGTTGGCAGCAGAAAATTTGTAAAAATAAAAATATAATATGAAGAAAATAGTTGCATCTATTCTAGTTTTAATAATAATTGTTTTGGCGGGCGTTTTAATTTTGCAAAATTGGCCTAAAACAAACCCGGCTCCGCTGCCGAATAAAAATATTTCGCTGAATTGCCCTCCTTCTCCTAATGATTTTGACATATTTTTTAATAGTAGATATTCTCCATTCAGCGGTTACGAAGCCAATAATTTTCCAAATAGCATTGATAAAGGAATTAATGATTATCCTTCTGGTATGGCGGCAGTAGCGGATTTTTACCATCTTCTATCTATCCCGTTTAATGACGGCAAAAACATATTAAGAGTTTATATAAGCCGCGCTGGCCACAGTAATTCTGACGATGTGACTTTTTTGAGGCTGGTCAAGTCTTCTTCAAGTGGGTCGCAGCTTGTTGGCGATATTAGCCCTCAGGCTGGATCCAATTGGGGCGGAGTCTATATACCAATTGGAATTTCTAAAGATGATAGCCATATTGTATTTAAGGCTTTAATGGGCTCTCCCGGCGCAGGAGGCGGGTCTGCAACCTTGGGCTATGCGTCTTTGAACTTAGCAGTAATAAAATTGAATCAGTGCAATCAGTTAAAACCACAGCAAATTGCGGCCAGCTACGATGCGTTTTTTTACGGCAATTTTTCAAAGGTTCTGTATTATGCCGAAGAAAGCAATGTTCCGAAAAGCGAAAAGCCTGGTCCAGATTATAAATCTGCAATAAAATTTACCAATCTAATAACAGGAGAAACCAGAACATTATTTGCGGAACCTAACACAGTCTATGATTCTTTGAGCACAAATGAGAGCAAAGGAATTACAAATTTCAAATCGTGTACATGGCGGGAGTATGCATTTGAATGTTCTGCAACTGATTCTACCGTCCAAAATAGAATATTAAATCTTCCATAATATGCCAAGATTTTTAGTCAAAGATGCTGCAAAGCATGTCGGCGAAAAGGTTAAGATTGCGGGGTGGGTGAATGTCAGGCGCGCCCACGGGAAAATTTTGTTTATTGATTTGCGGGACATTTCTGGGATTATGCAGGTGGTTTTTGTGCCTTCAAACAAGGAAGTTTATGAATTGGCGGAAACTTTGAGGCCTGAATGGGTGGTGGAAATTACCGGGCAGATTGTCAAAAGGCCTGAAAACATGATGAATGATAAGATTGAAACTGGGCAGGTGGAAATGTCGGTGGAGAGCCTGAAAGTTTTGTCGCAATCTGAAACATTGCCTTTGTCTATTGAAACAGACGGATATGAAATTGGGGAAGAAATAAGGATGAAATATAGATATTTGGATTTGAGGAGGGAAAGGGTTAAAAGGAATCTTATTGTGCGACATAAGGTGATAAAATTCATCCGTGATTTTTTAGATCAGGAAAATTTTGTAGAAATTGAAACTCCAATGCTGACAAAATCAACTCCAGAAGGCGCCCGCGATTATATTGTCCCTTCCCGCCAAGATCCGGGAAAATTTTATGCGCTTCCTCAGTCGCCCCAGCAATACAAGCAATTGCTTATGGTGGGCGGATTGGAGAGATATTTCCAAATTGCAAAATGCTTGCGCGATGAAGACCCAAGAGGTGATAGGCAGCCTGAATTTACCCAGCTGGACATGGAAATGAGCTTTGTAAGCCAAGAAGATGTGATGGATTTGACTGAAAGGCTTTTGATTTTGCTGGTGCAGAATTTATTCCCGAATAAAAAAATTCAAGAGACTCCATTTCCAAGGATTTCTTACAAAGATGCAATGGAAAAATACAAGTCAGATAGGCCAGATATGAGGAGTGATAAAAACGACAAGGATTTGCTGGCTTTCTGCTGGGTGGTTGATTTTCCATTTTTTGAAAAAAACGATGAGGGCGGGTGGACATTTACTCATAACCCTTTTTCAGCATCAAAAACAGAATTTGAAGCTGATTTGCTTGGCAAAAAAAATATTGAAAGCATTTTGACCAGCCAATACGATATCGTACTGAATGGCTTTGAAATTGGCGGTGGAAGTATAAGAAACCATAGGCCCGAAGCTCTTGAAAAAGTTTTTGAAATAATGGGATATAAGAAAGAAATAATCCAGGAAAAGTTCGGGCATATGATGGAAGCTTTCAAATATGGAGCTCCGCCCCATGGAGGAATTGCTTGGGGATTGGACAGGGTTTTCACTTTATTGCTTAACGAACCGAATATTAGGGAAGTGATTGCTTTTCCTAAGACCGGCGATGGTAAAGATTTCATGATGAAAGCTCCTTCTGAAGTTGACAAGAAACAGCTAGAAGAATTACATATATCTGTAAAAAAACCAAAAGCTAAAAAATAATGGATAAAAAACGCGCAATTTCTGGGTTCTTGCTGTCGTTTGTGTTCTTGTCGGTTTTTGTGTATATGCTTTCAGGCGTAAAGTGGGTTTTGGGCAGCAATAAGTTATTATTGGGAGACATTTCTGCGGTTGCTGGAAGCTCCAGCCAAAGCTCCGGATCCGCGATTGCTCCTGATCTAGAAATAAATGCGGAAGCTTTCATATCTGAGGAGAGCAATCTTGAAAATAGCCAAATTTTGCTTTCAAAAAACAGTGATGCAATCCTGCCTATTGCCAGCCTGACAAAGCTGATGACTGCCGTGGTTGTTTTGGACAATTATAACTTGGCTGACGAGGTGAAAGTGAGCAGGACAGCAGATTCTTTGCAAGCAGTTTTAACGGATGTGAAAATAGGCACAACAATGCCAGTTGAAAATTTTCTAGAGGTAATGCTGGTGGCGTCATCTAATAAATCGGCTTATGCCTTGGCTGAAAAAATGGGAGAGCAGAAATTTGTCGGGCTAATGAACCAGAAAGCGCAATCAATAGGCCTGCAGAAAACTTTTTTTGGAGATCCAACAGGGCTTAGTCCGAAAAATGTTTCTTCGGCCCAGGATTTGGCGAAGCTGGCTGAATATATTCTGAAAAATTATCCTAAAATTGCCGAGATAAGCAGAATAAAACAGCTGCACATTTTCGGGCTGGGCGACATTGGGAATACAGACCAGCTTTTGGGCCAAATTCCGGACATAGTTTGCAGCAAGACCGGATTTACGATTGAAGCCAACGGATGCCTGCTTTTAGTGATAAATAACCAAAAAAATAATGATTACTTGATTAACGTGATTTTGGGAGCAAATGACAGATTCGCAGAAATGGGAAAAATAATTAACTGGTCGGGATTGGTTTGCAAATAAACTTTAAATAAAATGACAAACACAGTTTTTTTTGTGGTAAAAGTTTTCAGCTTGGCGGCCATTGCCTCGGCTTTGGCAATTTTTTGGTGCCCTCTGCTGACACATTTTTTATACAAAAATAAGTTCTGGAAAAAAGCTCCGCGCCAAAAGGCGATTTCCGGCGAAGATGCGCCAGTTTTCAACGGGCTTCATAAAGAGAAAGAAGTCAGCACACCTCGCATGGGAGGATTGCTGATTTGGATTACGGTTCTTTTAATAACTTTTTTATTTTTTATTTTATCTCTGCTTTTTCCAAATACTTGGCTGGCGCAATTCAATTTTTTAACAAGGGCTGAAACGTGGCTGCCGCTTTTTACTTTAGTGGCGGCTTCTATTATCGGCCTCGTTGACGATTTTCTGGTTGTTAAAGGCTGGGGGAAATATATTGGAGGGGGAATTTCATTTAAAAAAAGATTATTTCTTGTGGTTTTGCTAGGATTTATCGGAAGCATCTGGTTCTATCAGAAGCTGGGCTGGAGCCAGATCTTTGTGCCATTTTTGGGCGACAAATCAATTGGAATGTGGTACATACCGCTTTTTATTCTTGTAACAGTTGCATGCTGGGCTGGAGGAATTGTTGATGGCCTAGACGGCTTGGCAGGAGGAACTTTTGCTTCTATTTTTGGGGCCTTTACAATTATTTCCTTTTCGATTGGAAATGTTAACTTGGCGACCTTTTGCGCAATTATCACTGGAACATTATTTGCGTTTTTATGGTTTAATATTCCGCCTGCAAGATTTTATATGGGGGAGACTGGAATTTTAGGGTTGACGACTGTTCTGTCTGTTGTTGCATTTTTAACTGATTCGGTATATGTTTTGCCCATAATAGCAGGAATATTGGTTTTGGAAGTTTTGTCTGTCATATTCCAGCTTTTGTCTAAAAAATTCAGGAAAAAGAAGATATTTTTATCTACCCCGATACATCATCATTTCGAGGCGAAAGGCTGGCCTTCTTATAAAGTTACAATGCGGGCCTGGATAATTGGAATAATTTTGGCATTCATCGGGGTTGCAGTCAGGCTGGTTAGGTAAATTGGTTTGCTATTTGAAAATAAAAAAGGAGCGGTGAAATGAAAAGAATTGCCGGAAAGGTCATATTCCTTCTAATGATTTATACTGTCGGCGCGCTTTTGGGAATTATTTTTTGCTTCCTTAAATTCGCGGGCGTTGTGCGGGTGGCGCATGGGGAAAGGATTCCCTTGAATTACAATCAGCGCGGATTGCTTGTGGTTTCAAACCATCCCACAATGTTGGAGCCGATTTTGCTCCCGTTACTATTTTTTTGGGATTACTTGAAGCATCCCTTTAAGCTTTGCCCGTTCAGCACGCCCGACAAAAAGAACTTTTGCGATAGATGGTATTGGTGGTGGCTGAATTTCTGCGCGGTTTCAGTTGACAGGCAAGATTTGCATCAAAAGCCGTCAGCATTCCGCAAAATGGTTGATGTTTTGAAAAGAAAAGGCACATTAGTGCTTTTTCCCGAAGGCGGCAGAACTGCATTTGCCACAATGAAAGGCAAAAGCTATATTTACAGTCAAAATGGATCCAGAATTTCTACTTTGGATGGCGGAGTCGGATTGCTGGCAAAGCATACAGACCCCTTGATTCTTCCTATTTGGGTGGAAAATGCTGAAAAAGTCCTGCCAAATTCTTCGAATCCCAAAAAACTTTTTTGGAGATTTCCAAATCTGCTCCAAACAGTCACTTTGAGGATTGGCACGCCATTCAGGCTTTCGCATGATATGGAACGAGAAATGGTGCCCCAGGAAATTGCCTCAAAATTGCTGGAGCTGGCCGATGAACCGGACTTCTATCACCAGGCAACTTGATGTAAGACCTGGTTTTTTTATTGCTTTTGGCGAAAAAATGATGTATTATAGCTTTAATTGAGCGGAAGGGCCCATAGTAAATCGGTATTACGCTTCCATGGCATGGAAGAGGGCCGGGTTCGATTCCCGGTGGGTCCACATGAAGATACCCGGAATACGGGCATTTTTAATTATATTA
>CAIMDW010000012.1 GCA_903839895.1 Candidatus Staskawiczbacteria bacterium | reverse complement strand
ACAGTTTTTAAAAACGTTGAAAATTGTGCGGGGCCCTAAGCTAGATTCAGTAAGAGGGGCTAAGTCGTAACAAGGCACGGCTAGCGGAAGCTGGTCGTGGATCATTTTTATAAAAAAAGTGTTGACATAGTTTGAAATCTTAAATTTGGATTTTAAGCTAATGCGTTTTGAGGAGAGTCGCTAGAAATTCTCCTTATTCGAAACAACTTTAAGAAACTAAACTAAATTAGGACAAAAACCCGCACTAAACCGCGGTTTTTGTTTGCACTTGAAAGATTTAGAAAATAATGTAATATATATCTATAAGGCATCGCCTCGATTAAAACAATAAGGCAATCGGATATATCATGTTTCAATCGATGCATGAATTTACTCGCTTGCTCGCAAATTCATATGGCACAGTATTTCACAAAAGAGGGGCTGGAGAAGCTGAAGGATGAATTGAAAGACATAAAGGGAAGGCAGGTGACTGAAACAAGAAAGCTTATTGCCGAAGCCCGCGCTTTTGGGGATTTGAAGGAAAATGCCGGATACCACGACGCAAGGGACAAAATGTCCTTTTTGCTGGGCAGGATAGAACAGTTGACGGTCGCCATAAATGAAGCAGTTATAAAAGAAAACAACGGAAAGCCGGAAATCCAGCTTGGTTCGCAAATAGAAATTTTATTCGGCAAGGATACAGAAAGTTATTTGATTTGCGCTCCCACAGAAGCTGATATTTTGAAAAATAAAGTTTCGTACCAATCTCCGCTTGGCCAAAGATTAATGGGAAAAAAAGAAGGCGATGAATTTGAATTTATGGCAGGAAATAAAGGAGTAATGGTAAAAATTTTAAAAGTAAAATAAAGCATGGGCCCGTGGTATAGTGGCAACACATCTCGTTTGCAACGAGAAGCTGCGAGTTCGATTCTCGCCGGGTCCACTTTAAGAATTTTTGCCTAATTTTTTAGGCTAAAATTTTAAACTGGCGCGCCGAGAATCCCCCCGAATCGCGATACCGCAGTGGCGGCGATGCCTTCGGGAAACTCCTCGCCGGGTCCACCAATAAAAATACATTAAAAAATCCCCTTGACGGGATTTTTGTTTGGTTGTAGTGTAGGGCTAATGCACCTTGATAAATAAAGGAGAAATAAAATGAGAAAAGGCGCAAAAAATGCTTTTGCCTTGGGTTTTTGCCTCTTGTTTTGGCTGGACATTTTCACCGCGACTTGCGCAGGCGGAATTATCACCGGCGACTGGAAGGCTCAAAACTCAGGCACAACGTATTCGTTGTACTCTGTCAGTGCAGTGAGTCAAACCCGGGTTTTTGCAGTCGGAGGGGACAATAACAAAGGAGTGGGGATACTTTTAAAAACCACAAATGGCGGGGCTACCTGGAAGGATGCCGGGACAACTTTCACCCGCAACGTCAGGCTCAATAAAGTTTCTTTTATCGACTCTAAAGAGGGTTGGATTACGCCAATGGGAGTTTCATATTTGATTCATACCATAGATGGCGGGGAAACCTGGCAACAGCTTTTTAATAATTACTTGCCCAATGACATGATTTCACACCAGTTTGTAACGGCAAAGCGGGGTTGGGTGAATGCAATAGGAGCGTACCTTGGATGTGTTATGCGCACAGACGACGGAGGCTTAAGCTGGCACGATAAAAATACGGGCCTGACCGAGTGGATTGTTTCCTTCTATTTTATTGACCAATTTGCGGGTTACGCGGTCAATAATTGGGGAGTATTATGGAAGACAACTGATGGCGGAGATCATTGGCTGGAAATTAACAATGTTGGGAATGGAAATTCCAGCTGTCAGCAGTTTGCTTTCTTGAATTCGCAAATAGGCTGGTTTGCTTATGGGAATTGGAATTATGATTTTAATTCGTCCCTTCAAAGCACTACTGATGGATTCAAGACATCGCACTTGGTTAACAGTGTTAATAACGCCAACGCAGTTTTTCTCCTTGACGCCAAAAATCTTTGGGTGATTGGCCGTCCTCGCTTAACCCAAAACAATTGCGCCAGCTACTTTTCAGTCGATGAAGGGCAAACTTGGAAAGAATACGATTCTGCTACGCCAAACTTCCTGTACGCCACTCATTTTTGCGACGCAAATCATGGCTGGGCAGTCGGCGAAAAGGGAACGATTGTGAAGTTTTTTCATCCAAGTTCGGCCGCAGCCGATAAGAATTGGCTTCATTACAGATAAATCATATGAACAAGACTTAAAAAGGTTTTGCTCATTTTTTTTTGCATTTAAATTGGCGCCCTAAATAAAATTATGGTATTATTATAAAATGTTTACAGGTTTTAAAAATTTTATTTTAAGGGGAAATGCGGTTGATTTGGCTGTGGGCGTGGTTATTGGAGCCGCTTTTAGCGGGCTGGTTACTGCACTGGTCAAAGATTTGCTTACTCCATTTATCGGAGCAATTGCAAAAGTCCCGGATTTTTCAGGCTTGTTTTTCACACTCAATGGAAGCCGTTTCATGTATGGAGAACTTATAAATGCTTCAGTTTCATTTTTTCTGGTTGCAATTGCAGTTTATTTTTTTGTGATAATCCCAATGAACACTTTCATGGGCAGAATGAACAAGCACATTCCTACAATCAAAAAATGTCCCGAATGCCTGAGCGATATTCCAATTCAAGCAAGAAGATGCTCGCATTGCGGACAATTGGTTAAAGAAAAAAAGCAATAAAAATCTCCCAGTATCGGGCGGTTTTTTTGTTTGACTAAATATTTTTTTTTGGTTAAGGTAATTAACTGATAAATTATCCAGTTGTTTGATAAAAAAGAAAGGAGAACGAACTTGATTCATGAAATCCGAGTGGCAAATCTGGGACTCGACGACCCGAAAGGGCTGGGAGTCCTTGGCGAAATCCACAAGCTCGGTTTGAAATCTTTTCGAAGGGTGCGAACCGTCAAGGTTTACCGTTTCGAAGGATTGCGAACCCGGCATGCGGTAAGGCTCGCCAAAAGACTAACAAACACCGATCAAGTCTTCACCATCAACTGTCCTTTGCTTAAGGGCGGCCGGGCGAAGATTGAAGTCGGGTACAAACCTGGCGTAATGAATCCCGAAGCCGCATCCTTAAGAAAAATGGGAAGCGATCTTGGGTTTAAGCCAAAGGCCGCCGATTCAAGCTGGGAGTACCATTTCTTTGGGGAAATGACTCGCGCAGAAATTGCGACAGTGGCTGAAGAGTTGCTTGTCAACGAAACAGTGCAACGCATCATCCGCCGTAAACCCCAAACTCTCATTATTCAAGGCAAATCAGGAAAAGCCAAAGTGATTCCAATCAGGGCTATGTCCGATGACGAATTGCTGGAAATTTCGAAAGAAAAGCTGTTCTTGAATTTGGAAGAGATGAAGGTAATTCAGGATCACTTTGCGGAAAAAGGCCGCGATCCGAAAGATGTGGAATTAGAAATTCTTGCTCAAACCTGGAGCGAGCACTGCGGGCACAAAACAACCAACGCCAAGGTGATGAAAGATGGCCAGGAAAAGTCACCGTTAATTAAGCGGTTGATGCAGACCGCCAAGCAGTATTTTGGCGACCTGGTCATTTCCGCTTTCAAAGACAATGCGGGTGTGATGCGCTTTTTCGAGGGCTGGGCGATCTGCGGAAAAGTGGAAACTCACAATAGTCCCAGCGCCCTTGAGCCGTACGGCGGTGCCATGACCGGCATTGTCGGTGTAATGCGTGATCCGCTCGGTACTGGTCTTGGTGCTATATTGGTGGCTTTGTTTGATGCTTTCTGTTTCGCTTCTTTCCGTATGGCCAAAAAACTCTTGCCGGCCGGTTGCTTGTCGCCCGACTATTTACTTAGGCGTGTGGTGGACGGTGTGAGGGATGGCGCTAATCAAGTGGGTATACCAACCGGCAACGGTTCGGTTTATTTCCATGATGATTTTCGCGCCAAACCGGTGGTTTTGGTTGGCGCTTACGGGCTTTTGCCGGAAGAGAAGGCTCAAAAGGCTTATGCTAAACCGGGACAGCTAGTCATTATGCTTGGCGGACGGGTGGGAAAGGATGGCATTCATGGCGCCACGTTCTCTTCTGCTGCAATGACTCATCGCACTAAAAAGGTTAATTCTGGGGCAGTGCAGATTGGTTGTCCGATCGAGCAAAAACGCTCAATCGATGTGATCCAGGTATTGCGCGATCGGGGATTTATCAAAGTGATCACCGATTGTGGTGCTGGCGGACTGTCTTCTTCTGTTGGAGAGTTGGGGGAACAAACAGGAGTGATAGTTGAGCTTGAAAGAGTTCCGCTTAAGTATCCAGGTCTTCAACCGTGGGAGATTATCGTTTCTGAATCCCAGGAACGCCAAGTCATCGGCATTGAAGAAGCTGATCTGCCCAATGTGCTGGCCATCTGTGCAGAATGGAACGTGGAAGCCACGGTAATCGGGCATTTCACTAATGAACACAAGTTTACCATTTTCTACAATGGCGACTTGGTTTGCGATTTGCCGATGGAATTTTTGCATCATGGTTTGCCGCAAAGGACAATGGTTGCAAATTGGCAGCCGATTGTGTCGCCCGAGCCTACCGCGGAAGAACTATTCATTCCGGACGAAGCCAGTTGGGTGGATATCTATAAGCGGGTGACGGGTCATTTGAACGTTTGTTCCAAAGAACGGATTGTGAGGCAATACGATCACACTGTTCGGGGAACTTGTTCTCTTGAGCCTTTCTCGGGTGTTCATTTCGACGGCCCGAACGATGCTATAATTCTTAAGTTATTGTACGGCAAGCCTTATGGCATGGTTATCAGCCACGGTATGAATCCGATCCTTAACAGGATTAATCCTTACTGGGGTTCGGTGTGGGCCAGCGTGGAGGCTTTGTCGAATTACGTGGCGGCCGGCGGGAATTATCATGAGGCTTGCCTTATTGATAACTTCATTTGGCCGTCGTGCAATAATGATTCGCACTCTTTCGGCGGGCTGGATATGTCGTTTGATGCTTGCTGTGATGTAATGCATGCTTTCAAACGTCCGTTCATTTCCGGCAAAGACAGTTTGGGCAGTACTTATATCGGTCCGAATGGCGAAATCATCAAAATTCCGCCAGTGCTTTGCATTTCGGTCTTCGGCCATATTCCCGATGTCAAAAAAACCTGTTCCGCCGATTTCAAACAGAGCGGTTCCACTATCTTTTTGGTGGGGAAACGTGATCCGACCGCACTTGGTGGTTCAATTTACTATGACCTGCGCGGGTATGTAGGGAACAAACTCCCCGAGTGTGATCTGAAACAACAGCCGGCGATTTACGATGCGATCCATAACTGGATTGTAGAAGGAAAGGTCCTTGCCGTTCACGACTTGAGCCATGGCGGACTGGCCGCGGCTTTGGCCGAGATGTGCATTGGCGGAGACTGCGGAGCGGACATTTTCTTCAATCGGGAGTTTAATGAAAAACACATCCGTCCGGACGAGTGGCTGTTTAACGAAACCGCCGGATGCTTCCTTGTGGAAGTTCCCGATGAGTATCTGGGGATTCTCGCTGATTTGCCTACGGGGTTGATAAGGGCTATCGGCCACACCACGCAGGAGCCAGTGATTACCGCTGGAGCTGACGGAAAATTCTTGTTTGCCGTCGCTGTCGATGATCTTAAAAAAGCTTGGCAGGCGCCACTAAAGGAGGTATTCCCTGATGCAAACTAAACCCAACGCCCTTCTCTTGGTTACTGATGGAGTTAACTGCAACGCGGAAACAGACTACGCCGCAAAAGTAGCAGGCCTTAACGCTGATCAGGTTCATATTAATTGCCTGCGCAGCGGTAAGGTCAAGTTGGCTGACTACCAACTCCTCGTTGTCTGCGGAGGTTTTTCCTACGGTGATCATGGCAGCGCCGGACTAGTGCTGGCGAATGAACTTGTTACTTTTTTCAAAGATGACTTGGCCACCTTCATTAAGGAAGGCAAACTCATCGTGGGAATTTGTAACGGCTTTCAAGTGTTGGCTCAAGCGGGACTGTTGCCCAAGATCCGACTAGGAAAACCGCAAATCACGTTGAACTGGAATACGAACGGCCGATTCCATTGCCAATGGGTGGAAATGGTCACTCAAGAAAGTCCTTGCGTATTTACAAAAAGCCTTTCTCCAGGCACGGCCATTATGATGCCGGGTGCGCATGGAGAAGGCCGTTTTACTGCCAGCGAATCAATTCTGCAGGAGATTGAGAAACAAAAATTGGTTGTCCTGCGCTACAGCAAAGCAGGAAAACCCACGATGGATTCTCCTGCTAATCCGAATGGATCTGTAAACGCCATTGCAGGCATATGCGACAAAACCGGCCGTATTTTCGGACTAATGCCTCACTGGGAACGTGCAATTGAGGAAACTCAGCATCCCAATTGGCGGCGCGGTCCAGTCAAAATGTTCGGTCTTGTCGCTTTCGAAAATGCTTTCGATTACATAAAGAGGAATCTTTAATATATCGATTGCCATAGCCCGAAACAGAAATGTGGAGGGCTCTTTTTTTGCAAAAAGCATGGAAACATGCAATACTTGGAGAAATATATGTTCGTTGAGAACTAAATAAATCAAATGATAGAAAGGCTAAGAAAATGAAAAAAGACAGGTTTTTTGAGAAAATGGACCTGCAGGCCTTGGCGCTGGCTTACGACGATGTTCGGCTGAAAACCGGGTTGTCAATTGTCACGCCTCAAAATGTCATTTTGGCAACAAACTTTTCGCGCAACGTGCCGATGAAAATTACCGTCGTCAGCGCAGCTATGGATACGGTTACTGAAGCTAAAATGGCAATTGCTATGGCACTGGAGGGCGGAATTGGGGTAATCCACAAAAAATTGGATCCGAAAGCGCAAGCAAAAGAAGTCAAGCGCGTTAAATTTTATCTTAACGGGCGCATCGACAAGCCGATTTGCGTGCGCGATAATGAAACAATCCAGTCTGTAATCGACATGCGCGACGAAAAGAATTACCAGTTCAGCACTTTTCCGGTTTTGGATGAAAATGGAAAAGTGGTGGGCATTTTGGGACGCATAGATATTGAAATGTGCCTTGACAAGTCCCGCACCGTGCAGGAAGCAATGACGCGCAAAGTCCTTTCGGCAAATCCCGCCACCGGGCTGGATGAAGCTTTCCAAAAAATGATTTCTGCCAAAAAGAAAACCCTTATTTTAATTGGGGAAGGCGGAAAGCTTGAAGGAATGTACACTTTCCCAGACGTTTACCGCATTAAAATGGGGCAAAGCCAGTTGCTTAATTTGGACAACGATGGGCATTTGCGCGTGGCGGCTGCTATTGGTACAGGAGAGGCTGCATTATTACGGGCGGAAATGCTTATCCATGCCGGGGCAGATGCAATAGTAATTGATACTGCTCACGGAGATTCCGATGGCGACTTGAAATCTGTTTTTGAAACTCTGCGCCAGCTTAAGAAAAATTTTTCCGGCACAGATGTCGTTGCGGGAAACATTTCCGAAGCTGAATCTGCAAAGCGCCTGGCCGATTTGGGAGCCGATGGAATCAAAGTAGGGCAGGGGCCGGGTTCTATTTGCATAACTCGCGTAATTGCCGGCATCGGATGCCCGCAAGTGACTGCGGTTTATAATTGCGCCAAAGCGGTTGAAGGAACGGGAATTCCTGTTTGCGCAGACGGCGGAATAAAATATTCTGGCGACATAACAATCGCGCTGGGGGCCGGAGCAAGCTATGTGATGCTGGGAAGGCTTTTGGCAGGAACCGATGAAGCTCCCGGAGACTTCATAATCGTCAAAGGCATTAAATACAAAGTCTATCGTGGCATGGGCTCTTTAAGTTCTATGCGTGAAAGCTTGGAAGCACGCGACCGTTACCGCCAACAGGGAGTTGGCATAGACAAACTGGTTCCTGAAGGAGTTGATGCTGGTGTTCCTTATGACGGTCCGGTGAAAAAGATGCTCGAGCAATACTTGGGCGGATTGCGTGCAGGAATGGGCTATGTGGGAGCCGGAAATATCCAGGAGCTTTGGGAAAAAGCCGATTTTTATCGGATTTCTCCTGCGGGCTTGGCTGAATCCCATCCGCACGACATTATAATAACCGCCGACGCGCCAAACTATCATAAATAACGCAATTTTGGTTTTTAGGAGTCGTAAAATGGAATGGCTTGAAGATTGGCTGAAGAAAATCAAGGAAACCGACTTGAACAAAACGTATTTGGAACCGCCGATTGAAAAAGCGGAGGGAGAGGAATTTATTGATGTGCTCCCGGAAGATTTACGTTTGGTTTATTCGGTTTACTGCAAATTATGCATTGAAGCAAATATAAGAAGCTTTAGAATTGCTGAACGATTGATGAAAAAATTTGACGGGAAAAAAACTTCAGAGCTTTTGCCTGAAGAGCGCAGATTCATTGGCACTCAAAAAGCTATTCTAGGAAGATACGAAGTTTTCCGCCAAGCTTTTTGTCAGCAGGTTGTTGAAACTTTTCCTCAAACACTTTTAGACCCGCGCCAAATTGAAGTGCGCAAAGGTTGGAAAGTTGTTTACCTTAAGCGTGAACCGGAAAAGTCTGTTTTTAGTTTTTTTAGATAAGTTGTTTTCTTGCAGGCCCTGTTTCGCATTCGCGATTCAGGGCATTTTTTTGCCTGAAAATTAGTTTGTTTGACTCGGGTTATGAAATCATATAACATTAGGCAATTCTGGGTTATAAATATAGATTGAGTACTTTTAAAATTAACAAAACAATTTTGAAAAGGGAGGCGGATAATGACTGGCATAACATGTTCTGATAATTTGACAAAGGGTTTCGCCGAATTTTTCGGCGGTCCCCAAAAAATGCAGGAATCGGCGCGCGTGCAACTGCTTTCCATTAAGGATAAATTGACGGTTGATCTGGAAAATGACAGGGGAGAACAGCCGGATCAGCTAAGTGCTGGCATAGAGCTGATTAATCGGGCGCTGGAAGCAAAAATTGTAACGAACAAAATGCTTTCTGATGTGGCGCAGTATTTAATGGGGTATGCTGACGCATATCTTGAAAATTTTGTGAAGCTTGAAATTCCTGCTGGAGAAAATGAACTGTCAATGCACAAAAAAATTCAAGAAAAGCTCAAGCCAGACCCAGTTGCAGAAACCGGTTTTTTCTACATGATTGCCGTAATACAGGCATTATCGGAGATGGATGAGCACTTTTCAAAGTAATAATAAATATCTATAAATACCAGGCTCTGTCATACAGGGCTCTTTTTTTGCTTTAAAATTGAAAAAAATATAAAAATATGGCATAATTTAATGAATGATTAAAGCAATTATTTTTGATGCGGACGGGATGATTGTGCACGAGGAAAGGTTTAGCGAGAGATATTCTGAGAAATTTGGCGTGCCAATAAGCGACTTGATGCCATTTTTTGAAAAGGATTTTTTGGATTGCGAGCTGGGAAAGAAGGATTTAAAAGAAGCCTTGGCGCCATATTTGCCAAAGTGGAAATGGCAGGGAAGCATGGACGAATTGTTGAAATTTTGGTTTTCGGGAAGTCGTAAAGACGAGGAAGTGATAAAAATAATAGAGAATATAAGAAAGTCGGGAATAATCTGTGTTTTGTCCACAAAACAGGAAAAATACAGAGTGGAATATTTTAAAAATGAGCTGGGGCTGGGAAAACTGTTTGATTTTATTGTTTCAACGCACCAAGTTAGAGTTTTCAAAGATAATCCCGAATTTTACAGAGAAATTTTGAAAAAGCTACCGGAAATAAAGCCAAGCGAGATTTTATTTTTCGATGACCGCGAAAAGAATATAAAGGCTGCTGAAATCTTGGGCATAAAATCAATTTTATTCAAAAGCATAGAAGACTTAAAAGAAATAAAAAATTATGGCACTTAGCATAGGAATTGTGGGGTTGCCGAATGTGGGGAAGTCCACGTTGTTTAAAACGCTGACTAAGAAGGAGATTTTGATTGCAAATTATCCATTTGCTACAATTGATCCCAATGTGGGCGTAGTTTTGGTGCCCGACGAAAGGGTGGATAAATTGGCCGAACTGTCAAAATCTAAAAAGAAAATTTATGCCACAGTGGATTTTGTGGATATTGCAGGATTGGTAAAAGGTGCCAGTGAAGGGGAAGGATTGGGAAATAAATTTTTGGCAAATATTCGGGAAGTTGACGCCGTGTTGTATGTTTTGCGCGCATTCAAAAATTTTGATATTGTGAACACGCAAAACGAAGTAAATCCTTTGAAAGAAAAGGAAATTTTGGATGTAGAGCTTATTTTGAAGGATTTAGAGACTATAAATAAGAGAATTGAAGGCTTGCAGGGGGATTTTAAGCAAAATAAAAAAGAAGCCGTAAAAGAAATGGCAATTTTACAAAAAGCTAAAGGATTTTTGAGCCAGGAAAAAGTTTTAATTGAACAGAGTTTCGTAGATGATGAAAAAATAATTTTAAATAGTTTCCAATTACTGACTTTCAAGCCAAGACTTTATTTGCTGAATGGAAAAGATGAGGAAGTAAATGGGGAAGTGCTGGATGTTTTTAAAAAGAATAATTGGCAGTATTTGATTATAGATGTGGCAACGGAATTTGAAGCTGAAGGGCTTACAAAAGATGAAAGGGAAGCTTTGGGTTTGCCTTTGGACTCTGAAACAGATATTTTGGTGAAAAAATCTTACGAGCTTTTGAATTTGATAACTTTTTTAACAACTGGGGAAGACGAAACGCGCGCTTGGACAATAAATAGGGGAGACACCGCTCCAAAAGCAGGGGCTGCAATTCATACCGATTTTGAAAATAAATTTGTGAAAGCAGAAGTTGTTTTCTGGCAGGATTTGCTGGAAAACGGAGGTTATCCAAAATCCAGAGAATTGGGCAAGCTTCGCACAGAAGGAAAAGAATATGTCGTAAAAGACGGAGACGTAATAGAGTTTAAACATGGCTAAATAAAAAAATGGATTTTACTTTAAATATACAAGAAAATATTGCTTCTATTTCCAGGAAAATTGGGTATATGATTATTGATAATAGGGATAATACGCAATATAACTTGGTAAGGAAACTTCAGTTGAATAATTTCCCCAGATTCCATGCTTATGTGAAACAGCAGGGATATGACTTTATTTTCAGCCTGCATTTGGACCAGAAAGCTCCAATTTACGGTGCAAAAGGAGTGCACGCCCACAACGGCGAATATTTTGGACCCGTAGTTGAAACCGAAGCCGATCGCATAAAACAGCTTTTAGGAAAATAGATTTTAAGCAAAAAAAATGGGCGCTACGGGTGTAGCGCCTTTTTAGACTTTTTAATTCCAAGAATCTCGTAAATCTTTTCTTCCACTTTTTCGGGAGGCACTCTTTTTAGTGAGATAGATCCGATTTTGCGAATCACTTCAGATGTGGTCCTGCAAAATTCGCAATTAACAAAAGCTTTTTTTGCGGTTTCAATCAAGTTCCCGCATACGGGGCACGTGGCTTTTTCGGTTTTTCTGGATAGTTTCATTTTCTTCACCTCAACTGGAATTTGGCAGTCCTACAAGTTGTAAAAGGACAATATGCACTACAAAGACAGTATATCACATTTTCTTTATCTTGACAATAGGTATCATTAGTGATATAGTCAAGCATCAAAAAGATTTTGATACGAACATTTACAAGGAGTCAGTAATCATGAACATTACAGGACCTGGCGTTTACTTGCTGCCGGCGGAGAATGAGATTCAGCGGTTTCCCGGCCCAAAAGGAGTTTTGCCGCTTATCGAGCAATGTTCAACCGATATGTATCGGAAGCTCGATGTGGCAGAGGCCTTGTTGAAATTCTCCGCAAACCACAATTCGTGGTGCGGGGTCGAGGAATCCCGGCTGGCCGCTGTGTTGCAGAGCTCGCATACCGTTGACGAGCTTAAGCTTATTAAGCGTGCTTTCGACCGGATGCTGGCCGAGGACTTGATTGAGATTGTCCCCGAGCCCAGGCACAAAGGCATGTTCGCTGGTGCGAGGGATGCGATTTTTTCGGATAAAATCGTGTGCCCGAAGAGGCACCTCATTGAGCACATCCGTGCCCAAAGGCTTTAGGCCTATAAAGTTGGCAAACTTTTCAAAATGCTACCCGTAGCTTGCTGCGGGTATTTTTTTACGTTATAATATACAAACTATGGACATGAAAGTTTTATACGAAGACAATCATATAATTGCCGTGGAAAAGCCAGCGGGGGTTTTGACGCAGGGAGATAAATCTGGGGATGTTTCTTTATTTAACATGGTGAAAGACTATCTGAAGGAAAAATATCAAAAGCCTGGAAATGTGTTTTTGGGATTGGTGCACAGGCTGGACAAGCCGGTGCAGGGGATTGTTTTATTCGCAAAAACTTCAAAAGGCGCTTCCAGATTATCTGAACAATTTAGAAATCATACAATACAAAAAACTTACCATGGAATTGTGATTGGCAGGCCAAAACAGCAAAAGGGGAGCATAAAAGAGCAGGTAAATAAGATATCCTTTTTTGCCGAAGGATTTACAAATAAGACAGACGAAGAACTTTTGGCTGAAATCAAGAAAGCCACCAAAACAAGAACCGCAGAACTGGAATATGAAGTTGTAAAATCAAATGAAAAATATTCTCTGCTGAAAATTTTGCCCAAAACCGGCAGATTCCATCAGATTAGAATCCAAATGCAACAAATGGGATGCCCGATTTTGGGCGATGAAAAATACGGCGCGCAAAATGCATTGCATGACCGAAGCATTGCCTTGGCCGCCACAGCAATCGAATTCAAATCAGCCACGGATAATAAAGAAATAAAATTAGAGATTCCTTTGCCCGAATCCTGGAAGAATTATTTGTAAAGTTATTCACACCACTGGCACTTGAAATGGTTTATTGAAAGTAGGATAATAATATAACGTTAAATTTTTATTATTAAAATTAATTAAAAATTCATGACATACACAGACTGGTCTCTCGCAGTCGTACAGCCATTTTTGCAGCAGCTTATCGCTTTTGTTGCAAACTTATTGCTGGCCGTAGTGGTTTTTATAATCGGTTATTTGATTTCCATTGGAATTGGAAGGATAATTGCCGAATTATTAAAGTCGGTTAAATTCAACAAATTATTTGAAAGGGAAGGCTGGAAGAAATCTTTGCAAAGGGCGAATATAGATGTGAATCCTTCAGAATTTATCGGAGCTATAATAAAATGGGTTTTCGTAATCGTCACATTGCTTATTTCTGTAGATATTTTAAAGCTTACAACATTCGCAGGATTTTTAACGCAAGTTTTGAATTATTTGCCTAACGTAATTGTGGCGGTTCTGGTATTTGTAATTGCAATCATAATTTCCGATATTGTTGAAAAAATTGTAAGAGTTTCAATTGAAAGGCTGAAAGTTGGCTATGGATATATTGCAGCCTCCATAGCAAAATGGGCAATTTGGGTATTTGCGTTCTTCCTGATTTTGGGGCAATTATTGCCGAACAACCCCTTAATTGACACATTATATTCTGGAATTGTTTATGGAGTAATTGGAGCTTTGGCATTGGGAATTGGATTGGCAATAGGACTGGGAGGAAAAGATACAGCCGGAAAGATTATCGCTGACATGTATAAAAAGATAGAAGAGAGATAATTTCAACATTTGACCGTTCTGCTATTGTTGCGGAACACTAAAAGTAAATGCAAAAAGACGCGTACGTACCGCGCCTTTTTGTTTGTTTAAGTTTTATTGTGCGACGAATATAAATGTGAAAGCCCCCGAAGCGATGCTTTGCTTCGGGGGCCTGTTGTTTTGGCGTATTATTTTGGAAAATTAACTCGTGATGTATTTAATTTTCCTTTTTTGGTGCGGAAGTTATAACAGCCTTCCACAAAAATTCTTCCTGTTTCGCCAAACGGGAGGAGTGTGAGAAAGTAAATTTCACCTACCATTTCACGATTTGTAATTTGGTAGATTACAAATTCATGGGAGTTGAGTTTTCTTCCGGTGTCCTCAAAGCTAAAAAGCACCGGAATTCGTCGGAAGAGAGAAATCATCATATCCATCTCTCCCGGACCGTTTGTGATCTCAAGTTCGCGGGGCACATTTTGCGGTGTCATAACGACACCTCCTAAAGAGCAATGCCCGTTGGGTGCGGGTCCACACGTTCTCTCTGCCAAGGCAGAAAGCACTTTCCATAACGGAAAGAATTGTGTTTTTACTATACTATTTAATAGTTAATTGTCAAGTGAAGTTTGGAAATCCAAAATATAATTTGTTAAGACATAATAGGGTATTGACACGGATTATTTTTTCGACTATACTATGTTTACATGGTAAATATATTAGCGATAAGTTACCGCTTTAAAAAGCGGTTTTAAATTTGTTGAGAATGTATTGGAGAGTTGACCGCAAATTGAAAATTCAACCCTGTTAATTGCCTTCAATGGCAGATTGTTCTACACGATCGTTAGCAGGTTGTCTGATTAAATTAGACGTGGGGTCTTTGTTTAATCAGGCAGGTAAATTCAAAGCATACAAAAATTACAAGTTCATAAAAGATACATAAAATCTGTATCTATTAGAAAACTTACGTTTGGTGACGATCCAGAATATGTTCAAAAATTGAGCATATCGAAGGATAGGTTATAAGCGAATGGTGGATGCCTTGGGATATTGATGCGAAGAAAGACGTGGCGTGCCTGCGATAAGCTTCGGGGAGGTGGCTAGCAACCTTTGATCCGGAGACTTCTGAATGAGGAAACTCTATTATGCTAATACATAATAATCCTTTTCGTAAGATTAGGAAGCGTACCCGGTGAAGTAAAACATTTCAGTAGCCGGAGGAACAGAAAACAATGAAAATTTAAAATTATTGTGCCGACTCGCAAGAGTCTATATGCGCCCAGTAATTTTGAATTTTCGCATTCCCTTAGTAGCGGCGAGCGAAGAGGGAACAGCCTAAACCAAGTTTTATATTTGGTGTTGCAAGGGTATAGTGTCGGCATTTATGTCGAGGGAGAGCATTTAGGTAAATTTATTAAAAGAATCACTCTGGAAAGAGGAACCATAGGGGGTAATAGTCCCGTATTTAAAAATAATTTTTACGCTCCTTGCTATATTTCTTAAGTACTGTCAGGAATGATAACCTGGCAGGAATCCGCCCGAACTATCGGGCAAGGCTAAATAATCAATATCACCGATAGTGAACCAGTACCGTGAGGGAAAGGTGAAAAGTAGGGGGATGACCCCGTT
>CAIMDW010000011.1 GCA_903839895.1 Candidatus Staskawiczbacteria bacterium | reverse complement strand
TTATTTTAATTATTTTTTTTGCGTCTTGATTCATGAAATTAATGATCACATGTCGGACTTGTGGCTGGCCACAAGTCCGACATGTGGAACTTATAACACATTTCCTCCATTTTCATCATGTTCTATTTTCTCCAAAACTTCTCTTGGTTTGGCTCCGTCACCTGGCCCGATTACTCCGCGTTCTTCCAACATATCCATCAGTCTAGCAGCGCGCGCGTATCCCAACTTTAATTTTCTTTGCAAATATGAAGTTGATCCTTTGCCGGCTTCTATTATGCACATTCTGGCTTGTTCATACATTTCATCATCGTCTTCACTTGTGTCATCGTCTAATGCGCTTTCAAAAATGCTTTTATCGGCGGAAATGGATCCTTGAGTCAATGCTATTTCTTCTGACACTTCGTCTTTATACGCATCAGCTAGATATTTAACCACCTTTTTTACTTCAGTTTCTGAAATAAAAGCTGATTGCAAGCGTTCTGGCTGAGCATCGCCTGATGAATAAAGCATATCTCCAGCGCCTAATAGTTTTTCAGCTCCGCCGGCGTCTAATATTGTGCGCGAATCTATTTGTGAAGAAACCTTCAAAGCGACGCGCGCAGGAATGTTGGCTTTAATCAAACCTGTAATGATATTAACTTCAGGACGCTGAGTGGAAAGAATCAAGTGTATGCCGACAGCGCGAGACATTTGCGCTAATCGGACAATAGCTGATTCAAGTTCTCTAGGATAAGCTGTCATAATATCAGCTAATTCGTCTATTATGATAACAATGTATGGCATATGGTCGGCAATTACTTCTGTTTCAGTACCATCGCTGTTTTTTTTTATTTTAGGATTTTTGCCTAGGACAGTGCTATGGTAGGATTGAATATCTCGCACTGACTCTGCTTCCAATATGTCATAACGGCGATCCATTTCTTTGGCGGCCCATTTCAATGCTAGAATTGTTTTTTTTGCTTCAGTAATGACAGGCGTCAGCAAGTGCGGAATTTTATTATAAAGTGTAAGCTCAACTCTTTTTGGATCTATCAAAATCATTTTCATATCATCTGGACCGTTTCTATAAAGCAGGGAAGTAATCATAGAATGAATCGTGACTGATTTTCCAGAACCGGTTGTTCCAGCTACGAGGCAGTGTGGCATTTTGGCTAAATTGCCAAACATCGCTTTTCCAGAAATTCCGCGGCCAAGTGCAACGGTGAGTGGCTTGGCAGAATTTTGAAATTTATCATCAGACAATAGAGTTGCAAGACCGACGATTGATTTTGAGCGGTTTGGAATTTCAATCCCTACTAAAGATTTTCCGGGAATCGGTGCTTCTATGCGTATCGGGTGCGCAGCCAATGCTAAAGACAAATCATTTTGCAAAGCGACGATGCGCGATAGTTTCATACCTTCAGCTGGTTTCAAAGCATAACGTGTAACTGTCGGGCCGACGGTTATTTCATCCATTTCAACTTCAATGCCGAAGTTTGCCAATGTGCGTTTTATAATGTTTGCATTTGCTTTTATGTCTCCAGTATTTGGTTTGCCTTTGTCTTCTTCTAAAAGGGAAAGGGGAGGCGGAGTATAATTTCCAGAATGCATTTTTTGTTTTTTAATCGGGATATCTTCTTCCTCTTCTTCTTTATTGCGAGAGGGTTGGGATGAGGCGGATTTATTTTTTTTCTTTTTTTCTTTTGCTATTTGT
>CAIMDW010000010.1 GCA_903839895.1 Candidatus Staskawiczbacteria bacterium | reverse complement strand
GCCGGCGGCGGAAACGGCGGAGGAGGAGCAGGACAGCTGAATTTAATCATTGGAAACATCGGCGTCAAAACAAATGCCGGCTCAGCAATAATTTCTTGGCAGACATCCCTTAATTCCGCATGCAGGCTTTATTGGGGCCAGACAAGCCAATATGAAAAAAAGATTATTGCTGAAACCGTTTCAAATTCCAGCCATTCTACAGCCTTGGATAATTTGGAAATGCAATTAGCTTATCATTTTAAGATTTCATGTTCGACCGAAAGAGAATCTGTGAGTTCGCAAGATTACACATTCATTCTGCCACAGACATTATACAATATCAGCAATTTCAAGGCCATTCCAGGGGACCAGAAAATCATTTTAAACTGGACAAATCCTGCAAATCCGGGGTTCCAGGGAGTTGCCCTGGTAAGGAATGAAAATTCTTATCCGCAAAACAAAAATGACGGAATTCTAGTTTATCAGGGATATGGAAATTCATTCATAGACAAAAATCTGATAAACGGGAAGACATATTATTATTCACTTTTCACAGTTGATAAAAATAAAAACTACGTTTTAACCGCTTTTGCATCGGCAACGCCTTTCAAGGAAAAAGCACCTGCCGGCGAAATCATTCCCCAGAATCCCGCAACGCCTTCAGCCTCTATCCAGGCTTGCCCGCCGATAATTTCTAGCATCAACTTCATTTTGATAATAATCCTGCTTGTCTTAATAATATTGCTTCTGATTTTCTTGTTGCTAAAAAAAAGAAAAAAGAAGGGCAATAAATAAATGCAAAAAATAACATTAAAATTCATTGCCATTGGAGCTCTTGCCGGAGTTTTGATGTCTGGATTTTTTGCATTTTACGCCAAAGCTACTGTCAATTTCAGCCAAAAAATAAATTATCAGGGCAAGCTTGAAAATTCTTCGGGAATTGGAGTTACCGACGGAAGCTATTGCTTGAAATTCAGATTGATGGATAGTTTGGCATCTGGAAGCGAAATTTGGTCGGAAGTGTGGGATAACAGCAATAAAGTAGCCACCACCAACGGATTGTTTTCCATAATGCTGGGATCGGTAACTTCTTTGGCCAGCGTCAACTTCAACCAATCAATGTGGCTGGAAGTCAGGTTTGATCCTACTTGCACAGGCGGAAATTACAGCGATGCCAGCCCTGAAATTTTTGCGCCAAGAAAACCATTGGGAGCAGTTCCGGCCGCAATTGAAGCAAAAAAATTAGGAGGCAACACTTGGGCTTCGCCTGATTTCATTGGTTCTACAGCTCCGGCTTCTGGAACATTTACAGTTCTTACAGCCACAACAGGCAGTTTTACTTATTCAAGCCTTGGCACAGTTAATTCAGGCACGTGGAATGGAAGCGTAATTGGCAGCCAGTACGGAGGCACAGGAGCTGATTTGCATTTAGCAACCACAGGTTCTATGCCATACTTTTCCGGAACCGGAGTTATTGGATACGTGAATGGAAATATTGCAACTGCAACTTATGTCTGGACAGCCAACGGAGCCAACACCGCTCCGAGCTGGGCAGCAGCAAATACTGGCACCGTCACCGGTACCAGCACAGCAAATTATTTAACATATTGGTCAGGTACTAGCACATTAGCTGGCACTTCCAGCATGTATTGGGACAGCACAAACAGCAGATTAGGCATCGGGACGACGACGCCAGGGGGTAAATTTGAGGTTTCTACAAGTGGAGGAACAAATCCATACGACCAATATATGGTAGGGACTGGATATTCGGACACTCTTTCTCCTGGTCTTGTTTTCAGGCGTGCAAGGGGAACATCTGCATCTCCAACAGTTCCAGTCGCTAATGATGTTTTGGGTACAATAGTTGGGTTTGGTTGGGATGCAACAAATCAATTTGCTCTTGGTAGCCCTTATTCTGCGGTTGCTGTAACTTTGTACTCAAGCCAAACATTTTCTAATACTGCCCACGGAACTTATATAGGATTCGATACTACCGCCAATAATACCACATCACGTTTAGAGCGAATGAGGATTGATAATGCAGGCAACGTCGGTATCGGGACGACGAGTCCAGCAACGAAATTACAAATTAGGAGCACAAATAATCAATTAAGAATTGGAGCTGCAGATAATTATTATGCAACTTTTAGTTCCGTAGAAGATACAAATGAACCTTTTAACATCAGTGTTAACAATAAGGGTACTATTTTGGCTGTAGGTAAAGCAACTCCTGGTACAACTAGTGCTGTACCTTATATGGATGGATATTATGGAACAGCTATTTTAGGACAATCTACATTGGGAATTTATGTTCAAGGGCACGATGGGACAGCAGGCAACGTCGGCATCGGAAATGCCACACCAAGCGCATTGTTTGACCTTGGTTTGGCCGGGACAACAGCTGGCGTAATGAGGATTGAAGATGCAACAACAAACCCGGGATATGTGGATATTGCGGCAGCTTCGGCAACCACTTCATACAAGATGTGGCTTCCAGCCACATCCGGCGGAGCCAGCCAATATTTGCAGACCAATGGTTCTGGTATTTTGAGCTGGGCAACGCCGGCAGGCGGAAGCCCCGCCGGTTCTTCGGGCTGGGTTCAATTTAACAGCGGGTCATCAACTTTTGCCGCAACCTCCAGCTTATTCTGGGACAACACAAACAGCAGACTTGGGATTGGAAATTCTGCGCCTGGATATAAGCTGGAAGTGAATGGAAATGTTGGACTTAATTACAATAGTATAGTCTTAGTTCCTAGCTCCGGCGGGACAATAGCCACCGATGCCACAGAAGGTATCTATTGGCATCAGAACACTGGCACTCCCGACCCTAACTATGGCATTTACAGAACGGCAGGGGCGTGGACTGCCTCCACTTATCAACAGCTTAAATTAAGCTTCGTCACGGGTATTCAGCTATCACCTGGCACAGGAGTTGGATCAGGCTATGATAAAAGCTATGTGGAAGTCAATTCTGGAAAGGGATTAATGGTAACCAGCGGTAGAGTTGGTATCGGGATAACGGCGCCAGAACAAGCGCTTCATGTCAATAGTAGCAGCACTGGCGCTGAAGTGATAACCGGATTATTCAGGAATTCTTTTGACCCGCACGATAGCGCTTCCACTATCCGACTGCAAGGCGGCACGGGCACAACTTACGGAGCAGCCGATATTACTGCTCTCAGGCGCCTTGGCCAGGGCGCAGACCTTATTTTTAAAACAAGCAGCGATGCTTCTCCGCCGGTAATGCAAGAAATTATGAGGATAACCATGGAAGGCAGAGTCGGCATTGGAACCACAACTCCTGGCGATACGAATTGGGGGAAAATGCTCCAAATTTCAGATGCGACAAATAATAGCACAGGTTTATACGCTCGAAATACGCAATCGGGCGGAAACGCATTAATTAGAATAGGCAATGATACTCCCAATTCTTTGGATATAATTACCTTTGGGACATCAGTTACAGGTACAACTTTCGGAGTAACCAGGCCTGGGTCCATGTTTATTGACACAACAGGAGGACCGCTGGGAATCGGAACATTTGACGCATATGACCTTACTTTAGGCACAAACAACACTGCGGCTATGACAATAAAAAGCGGAGGAAATGTGGGAATTGGAACGACTGGATCGGAAGCTTTATTACAAGTTGGACCTGATAATGCTGCCGAAACAATCGGAAACACTCCGGTGGTAAGGGTTTTGGGAAGTGCAAACAGCCAAACCTCGCAGACATTGTTGAGGTTGAATAGGATCCAGTCAAACACCCAATATTATAGCGCCAGCGCTGATTTTAATGTGTTGACTTTTAATAGTTCTCCAGGCGCTGGATCAAGCTATGCGCCATCGACTCAGTTAAATATCGCCCTTAAATCTGGGAGCAATTCAACAGAAACTGCCGATACAAATGTGATGACTTTGAGAAGTGACGGAAATGTCGGAATCGGAGATACACAGCCTAATACATTATTGAATTTGTCCAGTGGAAGTTCATCTGGGACTAATCTGAGAATAGAAAACACTGGTGCGTCTTCTTCAGGTTATGATAGCACTATACTTTTTAATACAGCCAATGGATCTTACTACGGGAACATGGGGTTGGATTTTTCAGGAAATATGGTAATGAGTGCAAATACCGGATCATTATATCTTTACACCCCTGCATATAACTCTGTTAATGTAGACCCATACACGTCTTGGAGCGGTACTCTTTTGCGAGTTGGTGCTGATTCAGGCTCTGGCGATGTGCAAGTCTATGTCGGCGGAGACATTCAGGCTCATGCTTATCTTTATCATTCAACAGCATTCACTGGAGATGCTCTATCTCAAATTGAAAAATGGAATGTCGAGCCGGGCACATCTGTCGGCGGCTGGGGAGAGGTCGATCACAAGACATACGGGGCAGCCGCAGTTTCTGTCCAAGAAAAGTTTTTAAGGCCTAAAAGCATAGTGATGAAAAACAAAGGTGTCGGAGATATTGACAGCGCAAAGTTTGACATAAGTAAGTTTGCCAGCAAAAAGCAGATGAACAAAAAAGACTTAAAAGGCAAAAATATACAGTCAACGGTTTTTGTGGACAAATCCACAGGCCAGGAATATAAGGATGAACAGGCTTACATTTCTGCCAATTTTGATTCTGTGCAGAAAACAACACAGGCCCTTTCCCTTAACAGCCAGCTTGCCATAGTAACTCGCGGAACCCAGCAATTGTCCCAGGAAATGGATGATATTAAGAGTATTTTGGGTTTGCATAATGGAACCGCAGGGTCAAATGATGTAGGGTCAAATGATGTGACATCTTTGGGTGATAACGGAGCGGTCGGGTCGGGGCAAGTTTCGGGAGTGCCGCAAAACAAAACATTCATGGCAGTTGTAAAGAAAGGATTGGCCGGATTTGGCGTAACAATTGAAAATGGGATTATTTCATTCAAGCAAGTCGTAGCTGACAGCATGAAAATCAATACAGCCGACATTACGGAAATAAATATCAGAAAAATGCAAATGGTTGACCAGGCAACCGGAGAAACTTATTGCACATGGATTGAAAACGGCGAATGGCAGAAGGTAAAGGGGGATTGCGCATCAGTTGCTCCGACAACAGAATTCGCTTCGGCTTCCTCTTCTGTATCATCGGCGGCCACGGCATCTGCTTCCGCATTTATCTCTTCTTCATCTGAATCTTCCCTCGGCACGCCGGAGCTTCCAGCGGAGACGGCTTCTTCTGTTTCGTCCTCATCTTCGTCGGCGTCTGTATCTTCTGAATCTTCTAGCTCCAGCGAAAGTTCATCGGCTCCGGCAATTTTAGACATAACTTCAGTGCCTGCATTTGCCGATATAAATGTGGACTTCGGGACTGATATTTCAGAAGCCAAGCTTCCGGCAACCGCCAGCGCAACTTTAAGCGATAATTCAACTGAAGATATTTCTATAACTTGGGATGGCGGAGCTCCGGCTTATGATGCAAATACGCCAGGCACATATATTTTCACCGGAACTTTGGGAGCATCCGATTCATTTACAAACACGAATAATCTAAATGCAATTGCAAATGTAATTGTGGGACAGCAAAAAGAAGAGGCGCCAGTAATTCAAAACGCCGTTGATTCTGTAAGCGAAGCAATACAAGGCGCGGCTTCAGGACTGCTAAATGGATTTTGGAACTTTATAAAATGGATTTTCAGCGGGCTTGGATCAAAAATTCCGGCTGCAGGAAAAGCCACTTCCAGCTTGCTGAACTCTGCCGACATAAAATCTTTGGCAGATGGCCTGCTAAAGCCAGTAATAAATTTATTCAAATAAGGTTGCCTTTATTTGACATTTTACATGCTTATAGTATGCTGATTTTGTTCCTTTAAAATTGAAAGCGGAGAGGGGGGATTCATGAAATCGTTGTTTTTTTGCCTGTTTCTAGTTTTGCCGTTATTTGCTTGCCCGGCAGATTCTATTTGGAGTCAAACTCAAATAGACAGCGCAATTGTTTCTGGCACCGCACCAATCCTGTGGGCCGAGAGCAATATCTATGGAGGACTTAATCCAAACAATGTCCCGGTAAACCCTGTTTCTTGGGATAAGCTGAGCGCGTACGCGTCATTGCCGGTTCAGCCAATTATAAGGCAAATCGCAGTGGACGCTAAAACGCAGGTTTTGAAATTGCATCGTCCTGAGAGCATTTCAAACAGGTTTTTATATTTTTATGACGCCGAGCTCACCAACGTCATTTATGTTGAAAACCGCAGCCAAAAATGGGCTAATCGATTTTTCGATCTCCATTTTTTGGAGGACATCTTCGTACCCCTAGCAGACCCTAAAGTTAACTACCGCAATAACAGGGCAGTAAATGACAATCTATTTATGTGGTCGCGTCCCGCAGGGCATATTGATGGAATCAGCCGTGACGAGTGGCTATTCTACATGATTCAGAGTGCTTCTATTTATTTTGAGTGCGCCGGTCATATCTGGGTTGAGGGAAACCAAATGTTCTGGGAAACCATTGTGGTAAATCACAGTGATTTTAACTGGGATCAATCAGAAACTTGGGCTCCTGGAGCGCTGATGTGCTTTCGAACGCGCAATAATCCAGACTTTGATGACCAGCTGGGTCAGCGCATTTTCTATTATTATGCAAATGGAAGCAAAGCAAAAAGCGTTTATGATACTGATGGCTACAGCGGCATTTACTATCATCAATGGGCTTTTCCTCCAGACTGCATCTTTTCTGCCAAACTTACAAAGTATAATCAGGCAGGGAATCTATGGGTTGATGTTGAATCAAATCCCGGCGAGTCAGCAGGAGGCAACAGAGACCAATCGATGTCTTGCATACACGCCAATGTCGGCTGGTCAATTCCCAAGTGTAGCTGGCAGAAAATAAATTTTACTGCCACATTCCGCGAATACAGCCGTGCAGATGAGTGGTCAATATATGAGTAGTGTGCTATTTATAGCACATTTTTTTTGATGTTAGATTTTGTGGCTTCTTTTGATGCATTTGGCGCAAGCCAAAGTTCTCTTTCCTGTAGAAGGCGATTTAAACCATTGGAGGTTCGGGTATTTCCTTACTTTGGAAGTTGGGTTGTATTTTCCTCTCAATTTAACAAGAGTAACTCCCATAGCCGAATGCTTACCGCAAATTGTACAAACTTTTTCCATATCTATGATTTATTTTATATAAAGCTATATTAGCACTAGTTTTATTTTTTTGCAATACGTAGTAATATGAATTAAACATGTTTACTTCCCTAGCTATTACAATTTTTTCATTGATAGTCCTGCTTTTTTCTGTGATAATGCACGAATTGGCGCACGGTTATGTGGCAGCTTCTTTGGGAGATCCTACAGCAAAATACGAAGGCAGGCTGACAATGAACCCTTTAAAGCACTTAGATCCTTTTGGCTCTGTAATTTTGCCCCTTCTATTATTATTGGCAACCGGTGGGCAAGGGCCAATCTTTGGCTGGGCAAAACCTGTGCCTATAAATCCTTATAATTTCAAAGATCAGAAGTGGGGAACTTTGAAGGTTTCCATTGCGGGACCGGCCACCAATTTTGCCATTGCAATAATTTTCGGGCTGATAATCAGGTTTGTCCATTTTGCAGTCTTGGCTCCGCTTATTCAGCTTTTAAGCATTGTGGTTTTGTATAATTTCCTATGGGGAATTTTCAATTTGGTGCCAATTCCGCCTTTGGACGGGTCCTGGATTTTGTTCCGGTTTTTGCCGGCAGGCTTTGAAAAAGTAAAAATTATTTTGCAGCAGTACGGCCTGTATATTTTGATTTTTTTCATCTTTTTTGGCGGGCTCACCGGGCTTAGCATATTGGCGCAGATGCTGTACGGGCTGGTGGCTGGAACCAATTTCCCCTTGTTCTAAAAATCCAGTTGACACAATAAAAATAATTTGCTAATATAATGATTACATGAGCGCTATGCGCTTTTAGTTTTTAAATAAAAAATACAGGATGCCAACAATACACCAACTTATAAAAAAGAATAGGAAAAATAAAAAAAGAGCCACTAAAACTGTTGCTTTGCATTTGGGTTTCAATGTTTTGCATAACAGGCCGTCGTATTATCCAAGCCCTTTTAAAAGAGGAGTTTGCATAAAAGTTTTCACCCAGACTCCAAAAAAGCCAAACTCGGCTTTGAGGAAAGTAGCCAGGGTAAAATTGTCCAACGGCATGGAAGTTACAGCTTATATTCCGGGAGAAGGACATAATTTGCAGGAACACTCGATTGTCATGATCAGAGGCGGAAGGGTTAAGGATTTGCCTGGAGTAAGGTATCATATTGTCAGGGGAGTTTTGGATACTCAAGGAGTGCAAAACAGGAAACAAGAGAGGTCAAAATATGGAACTAAAAAAGCTAAGGCTTAAATTAAACTAAAATGAGAAGAGCATATAAAAAACACAAAGTAGCGCCAGACGGAGTTTATAACGATGTTGTGGTGGCGCAATTCATAAACAAAGTGATGAAAGACGGCAAAAAAACAGTCGCCCAGAGGATTGTTTATGAAGCATTTAAAATAATAAACGAAAAAACAAAAAAAGAGCCGATAGAAATCTTTAAATTGGCTTTGGAAAACGCAGCTCCGTTGCTGGAAGTCAAACCAAAAAGAATCGGTGGAGCAACTTACCAAGTTCCTATGGAAGTCAGGGGAGAAAGGAAATTGGCTTTGGCGACAAAATGGATTTTGGACGCCGCCCGTGCCAAGAAAGGAAAAGCAATGGCTGAAAAATTAAGCCAGGAAATTTTGGACGCTTCAAATAATGAAGGTTCTGCAATGAAAAAGAAAGCAGACACCCACAGGATGGCCGAAGCCAACAAAGCTTTCGCCCATTTCGCAAGATAATTTAAATTTTTAAAATGGCTAGACAACATCCATTAGATTCGTTAAGAAATATCGGAATTATTGCTCACATTGATGCCGGGAAAACTACTTTTTCCGAGCGTCTTTTGTTTTATACTGGAGTTTCTCATAAAATCGGAGAAGTTCACGAAGGTGACACAGTTATGGATTGGATGGTTCAGGAAAGAGAAAGGGGAATTACAATTACATCGGCTGCCACAACAATGTATTGGAGAGAGCATCAGATAAACTTAATTGACACGCCAGGGCATATTGATTTTACAGCAGAGGTTCAACGAAGTTTGCGCGTGCTTGACGGAGCAGTTGTTGTTTTTGATGGAGTT
>CAIMDW010000009.1 GCA_903839895.1 Candidatus Staskawiczbacteria bacterium | reverse complement strand
TGCGCCGACAACGTGGGCGGAATTGGCTGTGACAGCACTAACTATCCAAAGTACTGCGTTGACACCGCTAATACTTGCAACCCGGTAACGAGCGGAACTCACTACACCGTGCCCGTCACCGTAAGTACCGAAGGCGTTTCTTACATACGATATTATTCGGCCGATTTGTCCAGCAACACCGAAACAGTGCAGAGCTCGGCAATTTGGATTGACACCACTGCACCGGCCGTGGGCACTACAACTTTGTCAGGATTTACAACCTACGGAGCATTTATCAAAGGCACGGGCACAATTGTGGGCGGACTGGCCACCGACACCGGCGGAAGCGGACTCGCCACCGGCACTTGCGACTACACAACAAATGGCGGAACCAACTGGTCAGCAGGAACATGGAGCACAGACCATTGTGTTAAGTCCGACTTAACCCTTTCTAACGGCACAGCTTACACTTTCAACACCAGAATCAAAGACAACGTCACCAACCAAGGCGTCGGCACCGGCACCGCATCTTACACCGGCGACACTTTGGCTCCAACCACCACCGACGACGCGGGCAACGGCCTAGGCTGGCATTCTGCCAACCAGACAATCACGCTGTCTCCAACCGACGGTACGGGCTCTGGCCTGGCCCACACTTACTTCTGTGTGGATAACACAAAATCCTGCACCCCAGCCACCGAGGGCCTCAGCGCAGCCGTTTCGTGCGCTTCAGGCCAAACCTGCCAGCAGTACGTGAGCTACTATTCCATTGATAATCTGACCACTTCCGAAGCCGTAAAATATTCTAATTTAATAAATATCGATAAAACGGCTCCAATTACCACTGTATCGGGAAGCTTTAACAACGGGCAGAGCTATGTGTTTGACGACAGCTGGGCAAATAACGATGTAACTGTAAACCTGGATTTGTGCGTTGACTCGGGCGGATCGGGTTGCTCCGCCACTTTTTACTGCAAATACACCGACGCAAGCCCAGCCTGCAACTATGTTTCTTACACACCAGGCGGATTTACTGTTGCAACAGAAGGAGTTTCTTACATAAATTATTATTCTGTCGACGCTGTTGGAAACGCTGAAACTCCGGTTAATCAATTAGTCAAAATTGACCACAACGGGCCGTCTGTTTATGCCGGAACCAACAAGAAAAAGAATGCTCAATTTTTGCAAGATGCCACAGTAACCGCCGGTCAGTCGCCAATTGTGTCAGAAGCTTGGACAAAAGAATCAGGCCCTGGAAATATTACTTTTGGAACGCCTTCAGCAACAGACACCACGGTTTTTGCCGATACAGAAGGAACTTATGATTTGCGCTTGACTGTAACCAACAGAGCCAATCAAATTGTTTATGACGACTTTACTTTGGTTTGGGACACAACAAATCCGGTTGTAAGCGCCGGCGCCGACAAAGTGAAAAACGCGCAATTCACCCAAACGGGATCGGCAACAGATGATAGCAGTGGAATTAATGCCGGATCTTACCAGTGGTCTATGGTTTCGGGACCGGCAGGAGGCGTGATAACTTTTGGTTCTGCAAACGCGCTGGCAACAACCATTTTGCCTTCGGTTGATGGAAACTATGTAATCCAATTTTATTCAGCTGACCTTGCGGGCAACCACAGCGTTTCCACATTTAACTTGACTTGGGACACAACTGCGCCGACAGTTTCAGCCGGAGCCGACCAAACCAAAAATGCCATATTTACGCAAACTGCCACCGCAACTGATTCGGGCAGCGGAGTTGCCACAGGTTCTTACCAGTGGTCAACAATTTCAGCGCCCGCGGGCGGAGCAATAACTTTCGGTTCTGCTACCGCACTGTCCACAACAATTCTGCCTTCGCTTGACGGAAATTATGTAATCCAATTTTATTCTGCCGACATTGCCACCAACCACAGCGCTTTCACATTTAATTTGTTGTGGGACACAACTGCGCCGGTTACAGCCGCCAGCGCAACTTCAAACGGAAGCGCATACGTTTTTGGCAACTGGACGCTAAACGGCGTAATCGTAACTTTAACCTGCGCCGACGCCGGCGGTTCGGGTTGCGGAGCCACTTTGTATTGCGTTGACACCGATAACGCATGCGCTCCAAACTTGGCATACTCAACTCCCGTAACAATTTCCACGCCAACAACAAGCTATATTCGATATTACTCAACCGACAGCGTTGCAAATGCGGAAACAGCAAAGAGCCAGACAATTAAAATTTCTGCGAGTCCGCTGCCAAATGCGCCACCGGCACAACCGCCAGCAGTAACTCCTGTTTCTCCTGTCATCCCCAGACCCGAAGGGTACCCCGCGGGGATCCAGAGTGTATTGGACCAAATTAAAAACCAAATTAACAGCATAGCGAATTTCCTGGATTCCCGCTTCCGCGGGAATGACAATGGGAGCCAGAATGGCAAGATAAACTATCCGTCGATTTCCGAGTCGGTGCCGGTGGAACCGCAAGTTGCATTGCAAGGGCTGAAAACTATGACTGTCAATCCGCTTGGAGGGTTTGCGTTGAATCATCTTGGAACAAATGTTGCTTTTTTCGCCAATAAATTGCCTCAGCTTCAAGGAGTGCTGGATTCTTTGAATATAAACACAGGCAAATCATCGGATATTGCGAAATTAACCCAGACAGAATTATATCTGCCGGGGCTGACGCAGACAATTTTGACTCCGACAGAAATTTTGAAAGCCAACCAGCCTGCAAAAACAAATCAGCCTCCGGCAGTGGCAGTGAATCCGGCAACGCAGGCTGAATTGCAGGCGCAAAATTTGCAGGCAAACGCAATTGCCGGGGTCAAGGGAGTTCCGCTGGCAAATTTGAGCGCCGAAGCTTTGGCAAAAATTCCAACAAACCTTGTTTTTGCAGGGACATCGGGAGGGCTGATTAATTTCAGCTCAACTCTTACTGTGGATAAGCAAGGCATAGCCGAACAAAAAATTACAACTATTTCAGGAAAACCCGTTGAATTGGTGATAAGGCCGGATAATCCCGCCAGCAAAGTGGTTGGGATTATAACTTTGAAGAGCTTGGCTTCAGCAGGAGGCGCGGCAAACCAAAACATTTTTGCGAAATTATTCACCGCCGCACTGACAACCGTAAATACTGTGCCGACAACGCAAAGCGCATCTGTCGGGCTTTTGGTGCAAAAGTTTGAATATTCAGAGGTAAGCCCAGGGGTTTTCAAGGCAGAAATCAATGCTCCAACTGCTGAAGGAAATTATGAAGTTACCACTGTTGCGGAATATAAAGACACATCTTTGGCTTCAACAGAAACCAATCTTATATTGGTGGTTGACCCCGAAGGCTATGTTTATAAGCAAACGCCGGCCGGAAAATTGAGGATTGAAAATGCCACGGTTTCCATTTACTGGCTGAACCCCGATACGAAAAAATATGAAATTTGGCAGGCAGAAAAGTTTTTGCAGAAAAATCCTATTTTGACGAATGACACCGGAAAATATTCTTTTATGGTTCCCCAGGGAATGTATTATTTGACGGCTTCTGCAACCGATTATTATGATTTCAAAGGCGCGCCATTTTCCATAAAAGAAGACAACGGCATAAGGATAGACATTGAATTGAAAACGAAATCTTTCCTGCCCGATTGGTTCAATTGGCAAATTGTGATTGCAGGGTTGCTGTTTATTATTATGGCGCTTCTGATTATTGTAATTTTGAAATTTTTTAAAGGTCGAAAAATTAATTAATATGAATAAATACGATGAATAATACAGTTAAAAAAATAATTAAGATATTCTGCATTGCTTTATTCTGCGCATCTTTGGCAGTTAACGGATTTCTGATTTACACGCTTGCAAAGAATTCCCAGGCTTACCAGTCGCACCAGGTGGATAAGAAAGTTTTGGATTTCAGGAATATGTTTACAGAAAAAGTTTTATTGTCAAATAACGCGATTGATTTTGACACCAGGCTTTCTATGGAAACAGCTGTAAGGGCGTTAAACGATTCTGAAATTTTTAGCCAATGGCAGGCATTTACAAACAGCCAGACGCAGGCCGACGCAACTGCGCAGGCCAAGAAATTGCTGGAGCTTCTGATACAAAAAACATCAAATTAATCCTGCAGTTTTTGTTTTCTAAAAATATGCCCCTTGGGGCGCAGATAGAAACCAGAAACCGCAGGATTTTTTGTATGATAATTTTACTCACAAATTTGACTTTTGTGCTATAATTTAATAGATTACAGTATAAGTAATTAAGAAAAATATATGCAAATCAAGCCATTATCAGACCACATTTTAATTGAGCCGGTAAAGGAGGAAGAAAAAACAAAAGGCGGGATTTTTTTGCCTGACACGGCTTCGAAAGAAAAGTCTGAAGAGGGAGTGATTATTGCCGTGGGACCTGGCAAAAAAACAGATGACGGAAAAATAGTTATGATGTCTGTGAAAGTTGGCGACAAAGTTTTGTTCCAAAAATATGGCCCGAGTGAAATAAAAATTGATGGGAAGGAATACTTGATTGCTTCCGAAAGCGATATTTTAGCAGTAATAGAATAAATTTCGCTCGAGATTCTACACGAGGAGCACAGCGTCGTCTAAAATTGCAATTTAAATTTATGCAATTTTATCCGCGCTTCTCACTCGGCGCCACAACGGGCGCCTCCGTGAAGGCATCCTCTTAGTAGAAATCTCTCGCTTTTAAATAAATAAAATACAATCATGAGCAAACAAATAAAATACAGCGAGGATGCCCGCAAAATATTAAAATCGGGGCTGGACAAAGTGGCAAATGCGGTCAAGGTGACTTTGGGACCAAAGGGCCGGAATGTTGTTTTGGGTTCGGGTTATGGAAGCCCTACAATTACAAATGACGGCGTGACAATTGCCAAGGAAATTGAGCTGGAAGACAATATTGAAAATATTGGCGCTGAAATTATAAAAGAAGTGGCCAGTAAGACAAATGACATTGCAGGAGATGGGACAACTTCGGCTGTCTTACTGACACAGGCTATTGCCACAGAAGGTTTAAAAAACGTGGCAGCGGGAGCAAATCCTTTGGCTTTAAGAAAAGGAATTATAATAGCTAAAGACGCGGTGGTAAAAGCTTTGAAAGAAATGTCAAAATCTATTTCCACTAGGGAGGAAATGGCGCAGGTTGCAAAAATTTCTGCCCAGGATGAAGAAATGGGAAACTTGATTGCCGAAGTTATGGAAGAAGTGGGAAAAGACGGAGTAATTACCACCGAAGAATCAAAAACATTCGGCTTGTCAAAAGAAATTGTGAAAGGCTTGCAGTTTGACCGAGGATATGTTTCAGGATACATGGTTTCTAATGCAGAAAAAATGGAAGCCAGCTTGGAAGAGCCGTATATTTTAATTACAGACAAAAGAATCAGCTCACTGCCGGAAATTTTGCCATTGTTGGAAAAATTAGTTAAAGCAGGCAAAAAAGAATTGGTAATTATTGCCGATGATGTTGATGGCGACGCGTTGACAACTTTGATTGTAAATAAAGTAAGGGGAATTTTTAACGCTTTGGCGGTAAAGGCTCCCGGTTTTGGCGACAGGAAAAAAGAAATGCTAGAGGATATCGCCATTGTGACTGGAGCAGAAGTAATTTCCGAAGAAAAAGGAATGAAGCTTGAAAATGCTGAAATTGAAATGTTGGGCAACGCAAGGCGAGTAATTTCCACAAAAGAAAACACCACAATTGTGGAAGGCAAAGGAGAAAAAGCAATTATTGAATTGAGGATCAATGCGATTAAAAAAGAAATTGAAAACGCTACTTCGGATTTCGATATAGAAAAATTAAAAGAAAGATTGGCAAAGTTGTCCGGTGGAGTGGGAGTTATAAAAGTGGGAGCAGCCACCGAAGTGGAGCAAAAAGCCAAACAGCACAAGCTTGAAGACGCTTTGCATGCCACCAAGGCAGCCGTGGAAGAGGGCATAGTCCCAGGCGGTGGAGTGGCGCTTTTGAGGTGTATTTTTGCCCTAGAAGC
>CAIMDW010000008.1 GCA_903839895.1 Candidatus Staskawiczbacteria bacterium | reverse complement strand
TGCCTGTTTTAAATCGTTTTTAGCGGCTTCTGTTTTTTCTTTCTTTACTTTAGACTGGAATTCGTCTTCAATAGCTTCCATAATTCTATCACGCGCCTGCTCGTCTATTTTTGTGACAATATATGAAGAAAAGTAAATCACCTTTTCCAGCTGTTGTGAAGACTTGTCCAAAACCAATCCCATCCTTGAGGGGACTCCCCTTAAAAACCAAATGTGCGAAACTGGAGTGTACAATTTGATGTGTCCCATTCTTTCCCTTCTGACTGATGACTTTGTAACTTCCACTCCGCATCGGTCGCAGACAACGCCCTTGTATCGGATTCTTTTGTATTTTCCGCAGGCGCATTCGTAATCTTTCTCGGGACCAAAAATCCTCTCATCAAAAAGCCCGTCTTTTTCAGGCTTTTGGGTCCTATAGTTTATTGTTTCCGGTTTTGTAACCTCGCCGTGAGACCAGGACATAATATCCTCTGGCGAAGCAATTTTGATCCTTATTGATTCTAAATCTAATACTCGCATAGGTTTTATGTTTACTGGTTAATATTTTTATCCAGGCGCGCCTTTTCTTTTACTTCGACTGCCATGCCGAGGGATTTCAATTCGGCAACAAGCAAGTTAAAAGATGCTGGAATGTTCGGATTCCTGATTGGTTCTCCCTTTAATATAGATTCGTAGGCTGCCGCTCTTCCCTGAACGTCATCAGATTTGATTGTCAGCATTTCCTGCAAAGTATGGGCAACTCCATAACCTTCCAAAGCCCAAACTTCCATTTCCCCGAACCTCTGGCCTCCAAACTGGGCTTTTCCTCCCAATGGCTGTTGAGTAATCAGCGAATATGGACCAATAGATCTGGCATGAACTTTGTCATCCACCATGTGAATCAGCTTCATCACATACATATATCCTACTGTAATCGGTTTTGGGAATGGCAAACCTGTTTTGCCGTCATAAACTGTCATTTGGCCAGATTCTGGCAATCCTGCCGCTCTCAATTCAGCTTTCACGTCTTCTTGCGTAGCTCCAATCAAAGCCGGTGAAATGGCAATATAATTCAAAGCGTGAGCTGCAAGCCCCAAGTGAGTTTCCAAAATCTGTCCCAAGTTCATACGAGAAGGAACTGACAATGGAGAAATGCACAAGTCAATCGGAGTTCCGTCGGCCAAAAATGGCATTTCAGCTTCAGGCAAAATTCGGGAAACAACTCCTTTGTTTCCATGCCTTCCCACCAATTTGTCTCCGACTTTGGCTTTCCTTATTTCGGCAATTTCCACGCGAATTCTCTTTATGACTCCAGGTTCCAATTTGTGCCCTAAATCCCTTGAAAATATTTTTACGTTGGTGACTTTTCCTTTCTTTCCGTGTTCCATGCGCAAAGAAGAATCTTTGACATCCTTGGCTTTTTCACCAAAAATTGCGCGAAGCAACCTTTCTTCCGGAGTAAGTTCTGCCTCTCCTTTTGGCGAAATTTTTCCAACCAAAATGTCATTCGGGCCCACTTCGGCTCCAACTCTGACAATTCCTTCCTCGTCCAAATCCTTCAGTTTTTCTTCTCCCACGTTTGGAATATCTGAAGTCGTAACTTCAGGCCCAAGTTTAGTTTCGCGCACATCGCAAGTGAAGTCTTCAATGTGTATGGAGGTAAATTCATCTTCTTTGACTAATTTTTGGTTGATTGTAATCGAATCTTCAAATCCTCCTCCCCTCAAAGGCAAGAAACAAACCAAAACGTTTCGGCCCAATGCCAATCTTCCTTGCGAGATAGCTGCTCCGTCCGCCAAAACATCTCCTTTCTTTACCTCTTCGCCTTTCATCACAATCGGCTTCTGGTGGAAGCAGGAATATTGGTTTGTCCTGATAAATGTCTGCAATTCGTAATCTTCTTCCCATTTCTTTCCTTTTTCTTCATACTGGACTTTTATATGCGAAGCATCAACTTCTTTTACAATTCCGTTGGCTTCAGCCAAAATCACTTGTCCAGAATCGCGCGCCACGTTCCTTTCAGTTCCTGTTCCTACCAACGGCGCTTCAGGCCTCAGCAATGGAACTGCTTGACGTTGCATGTTTGAACCCATCAAAGCGCGGGATGCGTCATCGTGGTTCAAAAATGGAATCAGCGAAGTTGCAACCGAAATAAACTGTTTTGAGGAAACATCAATATAATCAATATCTTCGATATTAACTTCTTCCGGTTCTCCTTTGACTCTAGCTTCCACTTTATTCGGTTCCACTTCAGGCAAAATTTTCAATGAGTCTGTCAAAGGCACTGAAGCTGGCGCAATATTATACCTTTCTTCCTCTTGGGCTGAAAGATAATGAATGTCGTCTGTAACTTTTCCTTTTGTCACTTTAAAATACGGGGCTTCAATAAATCCGTATGGGTTTATCCTGGCAAAAGATGCCAAATGTCCCACCAAACCTACGTTTGGCCCTTCTGGAGTTTCAATAGGACAAATTCTTCCGTAGTGCGATGGCTGAACGTCCCTGACTTCAAATCCCGCTCTTTCTCTGGTAAGTCCTCCAGGACCTGTTGTTGTCAGCCTTCTTTTGTGCTCCAATTCCGCCAATGGATTTTCATTATCCATGAACTGCGAAAACTGCGAAGAAGTATAAAATTCCTTCACAACTGCCATCAAAGGCCTTGGATTTATCAATTGTATCGGAGTAATCGTGTCTGCTTCCAAAGTAGACATTTTGTCTTTGATAATCCTTTCCATTCTCATCAATCCCACTCTCAGCCTGTTTTGGATAAGTTCGGAAAATGTCCTAACCCTCCTGTTTCCCAAATGGTCCACTTGGTCGGCTTTTGCATTTGGATTATTATTGAGCCGGATGACTTCTTTTACAACCTCCACAATGTCTTCAATGCTCAAAATCCTCTCTTCTTTTGTAATTTCTTTATTTAAATCTTTTGGCGCCAAATTGGTCAGCCTCAGCCAAGTTTTCCATCTTCCCACTTTTGACAAGTCGTATCTGTCAAAATTAAAAAACATATTAAAAATCAAATCTTGGGCTGTGTCTGGAGTAACCAAATCTCCCGGCCTCAATCTTCTATATACTTCCACTAAAGCTTCTTTTTGGTCTTTGCAAGTATCTCTTTTTAACGTTTCCTTTATATACTGGATTTCTCCGTTATCTACATCGGCAAAAGCTTTTTCCACTTTTTCCACTCCGTCCAAACCTAAAGCCATGAGCAATGTTGTTGCCGGCACTTTTCTTTTTCTATTTATCTTCACTCCGATAAATCCGGATTCTTCTGTTTCAAATTCCAGCCAGGCGCCCCGGTTTGGAATAATTTTTGCCCCGAAATAATTTTTACCTCTCCAAAGCCTGGCAGTAAAAAAAGCTCCAGGACTTCTGATGAGCTGTGAAACAATCACCCTTTCCACTCCATTCACGACAAAAGTCGCCCTTTCAGTCATGACAGGGAAATCGGCAAGATAAACTTCTTGCTCTTTCACTTCTTTTGTTTTTAAATTTACCAGTTTAACCTTTACCCTTAAAGGAGCTTCAAGGGAATCGTTGTTTTTCTTGGCCTCAAGACCGTTTTTGTAATTGGGCTTTCCCAATTTATAATCTCCAAACCACAGCTGCATTTCTTTTCCTGTGTAATCTTTGATTGGAGAAATTTCTTCCAAGAGTTCTTTGACTCTCACATTCCACAAATCTTCCCAAGTTTCCTTTTGCATAGTCAAAAGGTGAGGGGTTGTAAATTGGAGCTTAGATTTTGAAAAGTTCTTTACTTTGCTTATGTCTTTTGGCATTAAAAATTTTTGCGGCAGAGAGAGTTCGACTCCGCCAATTAAAAGTATTAAAACAAAAATTTCGGTATAAAAAATAACCGAAAATTAAAACATTTGATTTTCCTAGAGTAAAATGGCCACTTCTTTATTAACGGTCCGTTGATCAGACAGACCTAAGTATTTTCATACTATTCCTTTTTTCGAAAACTGTCAAGAGCCACCTTCCTACCCCGGCTTTAGGGGCAGTCAGCCTTGGATATTATTGCCGAAAATGTCTGCTGCGTTGCCTTGATCAAAAATAAATATTTTAAATTCGTATGCTCCAATAAGCCTTTTATATCAGTATTTTTGCAGGCATTAACAAGCACCGATTGCTTCAAAGAAGCATCTGTTATTTGGCTTGCACTCGTACCTGCGCCAGAAAATACGTAATGATAAACAATGGCGTCTGGCTCGGCTGTAATATCGGTCATTTCAGTCGTCGCATCAAGGTTAACTGGAAAAACTACGTTTTTTTTCATTTTATCAACAATAGAATTGGTGGAATAGTCACTAAGGCTGACTGCATTTTTAACGCTATTTTTGTATACAAAATAACCGATCAGCGCAATTACAAGAAAAATAATAATTATTATTGCAATAACGCCAATTACCATGGAAATTATAAGTTTGCGTTTTCGTTTTTTATCTAACGCTTCGTCAACTGCCATATTAGATTCTCTAACTTCGCAAAAATTATAATACATTTCAAACATGGCAATCATAGAAAGCGGAGTAAGAAAAATAACGAAAAGATAAAAGAATGCGCAAACCCCAAGAGCAATACCGGCAATCAACAAGGCTGTGATATGCCAAACCATCCCTGGGATAACGAGCAAAAGAGTTGGCACTAATATGGCAAGAGTATACAAAGCGCCGATTAAAAATATTCGTACCCATATCATAAAACCTTTGCCAACCAGCATCCACCAGTTTCCGCTTATTAATGACCAGCTTCCCAAAAGAGCTTAAAAACCCTTTTTTTGCTTATCAATAAGCTCATATATGGTAAAAGACAGGTAAACCGACAAAATTATGCCTGGAATAATAAGCAATGCTGTTGCTCCGAGAGTTGACCACCCAACTATAATTCCCACTAATATGAAAGACCAAAAAGTAGCCAAGCCTTTCTTGTAGGAATCTTTTACACCGACAAATTCCCCTTTATGCGTGTCAGATATGCCTTTTAAAAGGGAAATTTTGGAAATGAATAAAAATATAGCAATCACTATCAATAATATTCCAGCTAAAATCCACACCCACGCAGGAATATTGACGTGCGCCAATATATTTGGAGAGCTCTCGCTGCTTGAGCTATGTCCTCCGCCCCCACCACCTCCGGAACTCAAAAGTCCGCCCAATCCACCAAGAATATACAAGGGCCACAACTTTTTAAAATTTTCTTTATAAAATTTGCGAGCGTTCGCTACAATTTCTTTAGAGCTTAAAAAGCTTTTTGCTGCAACATCCTCCATAATTTACAATTTAAATAATATTTATTAATTTTATAATTTAAAAAGGCGAATAACAATAGTGCTCAATATGGGTTGTGGATAACTTAGCGCTTGTTTTTTATTGATTGTAAAATGCCAAGGCTTATAAAGTTTCCGACCATGCCAGAGCCTCCGTAGCTTATGAACGGCAAATAAATTCCCACAACCGGGAGCAAAGACAAATTCATTCCTATATTTATGAAAAACTGGGCAATCAAAGTTATGGCAAAACCTGAAGCAAAAATTCGCGAAAAATTCGATTGGGAATAAATGGCAACTTGCAAAACCTGCCAAACCAGCCAGCCGTAAACCAAAAACAAGGCGATTACTCCTAACATTCCCCATTCTTCGGCAATTACAGAAAAGATAAAGTCTGTGTGAGGCTCTGGCAAAAATCCATATTGAACCTGGCTGCCTTTTGCCAGGCCTTGCCCTAGAATTTGGCCAGACCCCACCGAAATTTTTGTCTGGTTCTGGCTCCATGAAGCTCCCAAATAGTCATATGGAAATAAAAATGCTGTAATCCTTTGCTTCTGGTAATCTTTAAGCACAAAAGCCCAGGCAAGGCTGGCCACGATTAAAAAACATAAAGATAAAACCAAGAAATGCTTCAGTTTTATTCCAGAAATCAGCAAAATTCCCAGCCAAACTAAAACCAGCACCATTGTCCCGCCCAAATCCGGCTTTATGAAAACAAAAAAAGCTGGAATCAAAACGTACAGCCCGGAAAAAACAATATTTCGGAACTTGTACATTTCTACATGCCTCATTGAAAAATATTTCGCCAGCAAAAAAATTAAGATAATTTTTGCAGGCTCAATAGGATCAAGAGTTACCGGTCCAATTGCATACCATCCGCGCGTTCCTCGGATAATTGGCGCAAAAAAATGGAGCCCGGCCAGCAAAAGCACGCAAATGCCGTACAAAATTAAAATTATATAAGAATTATTCCTCAAAATCCTGTAGTCAAAAAAGCTTACCGCCACCATTGCCAAAAATCCCACAGCAAAAAAAATAGCCTGCTTTTCAAAGTTCCCATAACTGCCCTTTGCGGTTCCCGTGCTCCAAAGCGAAAGCAAACTAAAGCAAACCAGCAACATTGCCGGCAAAATTATTCCCCAATCCAGCCTTTTTACATAAGAAATTATGCTCATTTGATTATTTTCAGGAATTCTTGCTCGTTTAAAATTTTCACCCCTAATTTTCTGGCTTTTTCGGCTTTGCTTCCTGGTTCCAATCCTACCACAACATAATCTGTTTTTGAAGACACAGATTCCAAAACGTCTCCGCCAAGTTCGCGGATTCGCTCCTTAGCCCCTAATCGTGTGATAGATTCTAACGTGCCAGTCAAAACAAAACTTTTTCCATTTAGGGTTTGCTTGCCGGCCGAAGCCTTTGGCGAAGGCTGGGTAATTTTCACTTTCTTTTCTAACCGTTCCACAAACTTCAAATTTTCTTTTTCGCCAAACCACTCAAAAATAGACTTTGCCACAACCGGCCCGATATCCAAAATCTTCTCAAAATCTTCCAGTTTTGCCATTTTTATTTTATTTATGCTGGCAAAGTATTTTGCCAAATCAATTGCGGTTTCTTCTCCCACATTTCTTACTCCCAAAGCATAAATAAATTTGGCCAAAGTTATTTCTTTTTTTTCTTGGATGGATTTTATCAGGTTTTCGGCTGACTTTTCGGCAAACCTTTCCAAATTTTTCAAATCGCCTTCTTTTAAATCAAACAGATCAGACGGATCGGCAACCAGGCCTTCATCCAGCAATCGGTCAATAATTTTTGGCCCTAAACCGTCAAAATCAAATGCCGTCCTTGAAACAAAATGATAAAATCCTCTCCTTTTTTGCGCAAAGCAATTTTTATTGGGGCATTTTAAAAGAACTTCACCATCCAATTTCACCAATTTAATTCCGCAAGATGGGCAAATTTCTGGCATTTTAAAATTCTTTTCACGGCCCGTGCGCAATTCGGGCAAAACTTTTATAATGTCTGGAATTACGTCGCCAGCTCTGCCCACAATAACAGTGTCGCCAATTTTCAGCCCCAGCCTTCTTATTTCGTCTTCGTTGTGCAAGGTCGCGCGGGAAATGGTAATTCCGGTAACCTGCACAGGTTCCAAAATGGCAACAGGCGTCATGGCTCCGGTCCTGCCAACTTGGATTTGGATATCTAAAACTTTAGTAGTGGACTGGGCCTGGGGAAATTTATAAGCAATTCCGCCTCGCGGGGATTTTCCCACAATTCCCAGTTTCTCAAAAATTTCGTTGTTATTTACCAAAACCACCACGCCATCAATTTCATAATCCAATTTTTCCCTTTCTTTTATCCAATATTCCCTGAAATGCAAAACTTCCTCCAAATTTTTGCAAAATTTATTATGCTTGTTTGTCTTGAATCCCAGCTCTTTTAAAATTTTATGCTTGCCCTCATGCAAATCTTGCCCAAAATCAGTCAATAAGTCATACGCGAAAGAATCCAGCTTGCGGGAAGCTGTAATCTTAGGATCCAGTTGCCTTACAGAACCGGCCGCAATATTCCTTGGATTCGCGTAAACTGGCAAACCTTTTTCCGCCTGCAATTTATTCATTTTCTCAAACTCTTTTTTGGTCACAAAAACTTCTCCTCTCACAATTATTTCCCGCTTGTCTTCAATTTGCAAAGGAATTGCTTCCACTGTTTTTAAATTTTGCGTAATATCCTCGCCAACCGTGCCATCGCCGCGCGTAGAGCCCGTCTCTAAAAATCCGTCTTTATAAATCAGTTCAATCGCCAAGCCGTCAATTTTCAGTTCGCAATAATAATTTATTTTTTGCTTTTCGCTTTCTGTAAGCAGTTTCATGAACCTTTCCTGCCAATCCTCCATATCTTCTCTGGAAAAAGCGTCATTGAAAGAAGTCATCCTTTGGCTGTGCCTGAATTTTTTGAATTGTTTTAAGGGCTGCCCCCCAATCCTTTGAGTAGGCGAGTCGGCAGTAATCAAATCGGGAAACAACTGCTCTAAATCAAAAAGCTCCTTTTTCAAGGAATCCAAAGCCGAGTCAGAAATCTCCTGCTTATCCAAAACATGGTACAGATACCTGTGATGGTTTATCGATTTCCGCAATTTTTCTATTCTCTGTTTTGCTTCTGTTTTATCCATGTTTTTAATTGGGCTGATTGGTAATTACAGCTTCAACTTTTCTGCTGGTCCCGCTAAAGTTTCCCGTTGAATCTATGCTGAATATGCCAGCTGAAGCCGTAACAGTCGCCTTGGTATGATATGTCGCGCCGTCTAAAACCGTGTCAAAACTTATTGTGCAAGCGGTGCAATTATCAGGCGCGCATGTGCCGGTAAGATCACTTGGATAATTTTGGCATCGCACAGCCTCGTTCTTGCTTGTATCATTATGACAGCGGTTTGGATTGCTTTCCTCAAACATATAGCATAATCCTCTTTTATCAGAACCTCCAGACGAAGGCAATACCTGCTTGTCGTAGAAAAGCACTTTTTCAATTCCGCTTTCGCCCGCATAATAGCTTGCCACCGAATTTCCCATATTCCTTATAACCTTGATTTGGCCGTACAAAAGGACGCTGATGGATAAAACCACGGACAAAATTATTATCATTACGAAAAATGTGATTATAAGCGAAACTCCTTTTTGGGATTCCATTTTATTTTGCGTTTAAATTCCTTTGCGAAACTGTTGTCTGAAAAACTTGCACCGGCTGGCACAGGCCCACGGCTGTATCGCATTTTTGTCCTCCCACAGTGCAATTCGAATCCGTGGTGCACGAAGTCGAGTTGCTGTTAGGCATAAAAACATTGAGCAATATTGCCACCCTTGGTTGCTGCAAGTTACTGTTTGAAGCCCCGCATCCATAAATGCCAGATGAACAGTTAAGCGCGCCATTAACTGAAAATTTAATGCTTTTTATATGCATGCCTGCTGAAGTAAGGGCAGTTTCTGACGGAAGAACATTTGAATTGCTATTCTTAGCATATAAAATCCCCCCAGATAAATAAAATTCTTCGCAGGAATTACCATCTGACTGGTTTAAAAACTTTATCCCTTGGTAAGCAGGAATAGAAGAGTCATACCTTGTAAGCAGATAAATAAACCCGCTATGATCGCCTTCAGAATCAGTCATACATCCTTCAGAGTTTTCCGCTTTTGCCATTCTTAATGCTTTGGACATGTATTCTTCTATATAGCTTACTTGGTTTAAAATTTGTTGGCGGGCTAAGACATTTTTCTGGTTCTGCACCAAAGAAATGAAGATTCCCAAAGCAGCCCCCACAATAAACAAAAAGACAGCAATCACCACAATCATTTCTATTAAAGTAAAACCTTTTTGCGACTTCATAAATTAATCACCTTATTTTAATTCAACCCCATTTCCATCATTATACAATTCAGTAATTTCATTAACTGACAATGCCCTGTTCCAAACTGCAAATTCGTCTATATCGCCTCTAAAATCACCCACATCACCTTCTTTGCTTTGCCCGATTAAAAGAGTGGAATTTGTCGTATCTAGGTCCTTAAGTACTGAGATGTCGGGAGTTGTATTGCCATTTATATACACATTAACAATTGAACTGTCGTAAGTCACTGCAATAAAATTCCACTGATTTCTGTTTATCGTACCTGGGGTTCCTGCCTGATCATTGCCATAACCGCCGAAATAAAGCCCTCCGTCGTTCAAAAGGTCATACAGAATATTGAACATTTTTCCTTGAGAAGAAGAACCGAAAGAAAATAAATCTTGCCTGCCATTCTTGTAAGTCGGATAAAACCACAAGGCTACCGTCCTTGGCTGTGAACCGCTTATTCCTAAGTTTCCGCCGCTTTCCATATAATCTCCCGAACCGCCGAAACTTGCTGAATCGTTACCTAACACCTTATTAGTTGAATCAAATCCAGCGCCATTATGAGCATTGCCGTCATTAAAGTATCCGCTTGAATCGCTCCAGCTGCCGTTCATGTGATAGAGCGCCAATAAGCCATTATTTAAATTTGCGTCATAATATGAACCTGAATGATTATACCAGTCATAAAGAGTTTCTTCAGCTTTTACGCAATTGGCCGAATCGCAAACGCCGGCATTGGCAGGATTTCCAGAACTGTTTAACAAAGTTGCTTTCGCATCCCATGAAACCTGGACTTTAACCAGCACTATGTCATCTAACCCTCCAATAAAATCTGAAACCGGGGTAACAGTTATCCTTCTTTGGAATTTTGTTTTGTTCCCGCTTGTATAATTGTAAAAGCCGTTTTCACCCATCATCAAATGATCCACAGAAGAATAACTGGTCAGACTCGTCGAAGAGTAGTCTCCCTTGCATCCTGTGCCTCCATTGTCATTTGTGCAATTGACTGCATGATTTACAATATCGGTTGCGCCGTTTTTTAAAGCCATGCCGTCCACCCAAGTGACAGGACATGATTTGCCATCTGATATTAGGCCGGTATCGCTTTGCTTCTTGCATAAATCCATGTCCAGCCAGTTAGTATCCCTCATATTCCTTACAATTTCCATGCCTTCCTGCGCCAAATAGCTGGCGGTAAGCCTGTCGATTGAATCTGAAGTGAATATGGCCATTATATTGAAAGCGCTAAAAATTCCCACCACTGCAATAGACAGCACAAAAATGGAAATAATAAGCTCAATAATGGTAAACCCTTTCTGCTTTTGCATTTATTTTATATTTATCAGGCCGGCACTGGTAATTTGCACTTTCCTGGTCAGCGAATTGTCGTTATACATCCCCAAAGTTATTTCAATGCCAGTTTGCCCGGAACCCAAATTATCTATATTTACAATTGGGTCTGGCGGAGTGAAATTTATGCTAGTGTAAGTCCTATTTCCCGTAAGATTTGCTCCTGCTAAAGTTTGCATTGGTTGCAGTATATAAATCTGGGTTGGCAAAGTAATCAAATCCACAATGCAATACAAAGCAGGCGTAGGAGCAATTGCTGCGGCGCTGCATAAAGTGCTGTTAAAGTCTCCAGAAAAAAACTTCTTGCTTGAATCCATAATTGCGTAAACGATATATTTCTGGGGCATTGCAGTATTCAAATAAACTCCATAGCCTTTGACTGCCAGATTATCGCCAGACGAATTCTTCAAGCTAAGCCCGGACAATCCAAGGTCTTCGGCTCTTCTTAAATCTTGCGCCAATTTGTAAGTTGCGTTGGCAAGCGCATAGCGCCTTTGGATTTGCGGAAAATTGACAATCATTACAATTGAAAAAGCAGCAATAACAGTTATGGCCACAATGACTTCCACCAAGGTAATCCCTTTTTCTGAATTTAAAATTGGTTTAAATACCATTGCACTATTTGATTTCCAAAAAGCATTGCAAAAAAAGTTCCGGCAATTAAAAATGGGCCGAAGGGAATTTCGCTTTTTAATCCTTTTTTCTGCAGCGCCATTAATATTACTCCTATTATAGCACCCAAAAAGAATGCTATAAACAGCGCCGCCAAAACATTCGGCAAACCCAGCAAAAGCCCCATCAAAATTGCCAGCTTTACATCGCCGAATCCCATCCATTTTCCCCTTGAGATTAAGAATATAATCAAGAAAAATCCCGAAGCAATAATGGCCGCCAGAATATAATTTGAAATTTGAAATTTGAAATTTGAATTCAATATCCAATTTGAAATGGCTAAATTTTCAAAAAAACGAAAGAAAACTGTTACGAAAATCGCTGGAAAAAGAACTTTGTCAGGGATTATATAGTGTTTAAGGTCGTAAATAAATATTATTATTAAAACGCTCGCCACATAGAGCAAAAAAGCGAGATTTAAAAATTTAAGAATTTCAAATTGATTTAAAATTTCAAATTTAAAATTGTAAATTGCCAAAAAAATCAGCCCTGTTACGATCTCAACTGCAGGATACTGCATGCTGATTTTTTTGGCGCAGTACCGGCATTTTCCGGCTAAAAAAACCCAACTGAAAACCGGAAACAAATCCATCCAGCTTAAAGTGTGTTTGCAATTAGGGCAAAAAGACCTTCCCTGCAAACTTTTTTCCTGTTCCAGACGATAAATAACGCAATTCAAAAAGCTCCCGATTATCACGCCGAACAAAAATACAAAAATATCAGCAAAAATATTCAAATCCATTAAATCATTTTATCATTTTCCCACAACAAAAAACACCCCCAAAAGAGGGTGTTTTTTAAAATCGATTACGATGAGCAAGAAGTTGTCCCGGCGTTCGCATCAGTACAAATTGTAGAGCAAGCTGTTGTGGACTGTTTTTTATTTCCGCTTGAATCAACACAATAATATGTTGCTGTGGAATACTGCTTTAACTGTACGCAAGCGCACCAATTTGCCCCAGTTTTACCAGTTGTCGCAGTATAACTCTGTGTGGACAGCATATTAAGATACGAAGCGCCACCTGTAGCGCCAACTTGAGTAAGGTATGTCGAGCCAACAGTACCACCTCCATCAGTAAAAATTGCATAGTTAGTTACCATGCCTGCCAAGTTTCCCTCTGCAGCTGCGTCTTTGCCTTTGTTAATATATGAAGTTACGTTTACCAACACAATCGATGCCAAGACGGCGATGATTGCGATAACGACGATTAATTCAATGATTGTAAAACCTTTTTGTTTTTGCATTTTTTTGAAATTAATATTTAATTTTTGTTTGTTTTTTTTTCTGAGAGTAACGTCGACCTTTTAATTTTTGTAATTTTGCTTAATTTTACAACATTCAAGGGCAAGGTGCAACAAATCCCCATGTGGATAACTCGCTATAAGTCAGGACAAACTGGTATTGTGGCTGTACAAGATGCAACGGGAATGTCTTTTTTCACTCCCCGGCTATCCACGCAGTAAGCGAAATTCTGCGTTACAAATTCAGTGGCACAGGCCGCCCAAGCCAAATCGCCCGAAACATGGCAGCAAACTCCTTTTGGATTAGTTGTTGATGTTGTGGAAACAGTATAGCAAGCGCCATTTTTGTTCTCAGGCATCTGCAAAATTGCATTTAAAACCGTGCTTGAACCGCAAAAACCCGCATAGCTGTTATTGGCATTATACCAAACTTCACCGGCCGGAACTAAAATTGCCAAATTTCCCGAGACATTGGAATCTTTGCCTTTGCTGATATACAAGTTCACGCTGAATAAAATAATTCCATATAAAACGGCTATGATAGCCATGACAACTATAATTTCAATTAAAGTAAATCCTTTTTGCATATTTATTTTCATATTTAAATTGACCCTAAAGCCCCGTATAAAGGCTCAATTACGGAAACAGCCAGCAGCGCCACAACAATTCCCAAAAAAACTATCAAAATAGGCTCTAGCATGGCAGTAAAAGTTTCTATGGACCTCTTGACGTCTTTGTTGTAAAAATTCACAATTTCCATCAAATTTTTGTCCAATGTTCCAGTTTCTTCGCCAACCTGTATCATTTGCACCACAAATGGGGGAACGTAATCATGGTATTTCACCAAAACCGAACTTATTTTTTGGCCATCGGAAACGCCCTTCTCAGTTTCTGAAATGATATTATGATAAACTTCGCTTCCTACGGTGTCCTTTGTAATTTTAAGCGCGCTATTTATGGAAAGCCCGGCCGCAATAAGAGTGGAAATATTTTCTGCAAACCTGACCAGATAAATTTTTTTGAAAAATTCCCCAATAAATGGAACTCTCAAAGAAATCACATCCAGCCTTTTTTTGCCTTCTTTGGTTGTAAGATAATAAATTATGGAAAGGACTGCCAGCACAAAAGCCACAAGCAAAACCCAGCCCCAGTTGGCCAGAAATCCGTAAAAATTTATCATAAGCTGGGTAAAGAAAGGAGGCTTTACCGTAGCTTCTTTTATTAAATCAACCAATCTGGGCATCACAAAAAATATGACCATTGGAATAACAACCAGCAAAACCGCAATTACGAATGCGGGATAAATCATGGCGTTTGTAATTTGCGATTGGATATCGCTTTCCCTTTCCAAATGGTCTGACAGATAATACAAGGATTCAGAAATTTTTCCGGAAGCTTCTCCGGTTTTTATCAAGCTTATAAAAAAAACGCTGAAAACTTCCGGATATGTGGAAAACGCTTCCGAAAGGGGATTCCCTTCTTCCACCAGCTGGGAAATTTTCAAGATTTTTTCCTTAAAAATGGGATTCTTTGTCTGAACCGCCAAGCTTTTCAAGCTTTGGGTAACCGGCACGCGAGATTGCAACATTACCGCCAATTGCCTTGAAAAAACTGCCAAATCTTTTTTAGAAATCTTATTTAAAAAACTGATATTTTCAGTATGCAAAACCAATGAGCTTTGGGGCTTTATGGAAGTCACGAAAATATTGTATTTTTGCAGAAGAAGGGCGGCTGCTTCTTGCGAAGATGCTTCAACAGTTCCTGTTTCCAATCTGCCTTCCTTGCTTCTTGCCTGATAAAAATATTTCATTTACCTTAAAAGGTTCCTTATTTCGCCCGGGTCAAATGAAAAATCCATGGCATTTTTCAGCGAAATTTCCTTCTTGCGCACCAAATCCACCATTGCCCTGTTGTAAGAAACCATTCCTTCTTTTGCCGAAGTTTCAATAACTGCCGGAATTTCATGAATTTTATTTTCCCTTATCAAATTCGAAACCGCATTATTGCAAAGCAGTATTTCGCAGACAGGAATGAATCCTCCTTTTATTCTTGGAATCAATCTTTGCGAAACAATTCCCAAAAGCGAACTGGACAGCTGGAATCTTACCTGGTCTTGCTGTTCGGCAGGGAAAACATCCACTACCCTGTGGATTGTCTGAGCGGCTGAATTGGTGTGCAAAGTGGCAAAAACCAAGTGGCCAGTTTCAGCGGCAGTAATTGTAGTTCCGATCGTTTCCAGGTCACGCATTTCTCCCACCATAATCACGTCCGGATTTTGCCTTAAAGTTGCCCTTAAAGCATTGTTAAAATTTAAAGTGTCGGTAATCACTTCCCTTTGATCTATAATGGCGCGGTCAATAGGATACGTATATTCAATCGGGTCTTCAACCGTAATGACGTGCACGGCCCTGGTATGGTTTATTTCATCAATCATAGCTGCCAGCGTAGTGGATTTTCCTTGACTAGTGGCTCCGGTAACCAAAACCAATCCCTGGGGCCTGGAAGAAAAATCATGCAAGATTGACGGCAAATTCAATTCCTCAATTGTCCTGATTTTAGAAGGAATAAATCGCAATGCCAAGCTGATGCTTCCCCTCTGGTAAAAAATATTAACCCTAAACCTGCCTTGGTCTTCGTGCTGGTAAGAAAAGTCAATTTCTTTTTCTTCCAAAAACTTTTTTTGCTGGCCTGGAGACATCAAAGATAATGCCATGCCCTCAGAATCCTTGGCTGTAACAATTTTTTCCTGAGCCAAAGGCACAAGCTGGCCGGTAATCCTGATATTCGGGGCGTGGCCCACGGAAATATCCAAATCCGAAGCTTCTTCCTTGACAACAGTGTCTAAAAGTTTTTTTAAGTAAGGCAAATATTCCATATTAGTTTTCTTCTGTGGCTCTTGCTACTTCTTCTGGAGTAGTCTGGCCGCTTAAAATTTTTATTATGCCTTCTTGTTCCATTGTCAGCATCCCTTCTTTTTGGGCAGCCTTAAAAATCAATGATTCAGAAGGAGTTTTTTCAATGAGATCTGCTAATTCTTCAGACATCGCCAGAACTTCAAACAATCCCACCCTCCCCGCGTATCCGGTAGAATTGCAGGCTTCGCATCCTTTTGCCTGCCAAACCAAAAGAGGATCTGGCAAATCAATTTTTACAGAATCAGGCATCCCTTTTATTTTTTCTGCGATATAATTCCTGACTTTTTCTGCCGGTTTTATCTTCACTTTGCATTTTTCGCACAAGGTTCTGACCAATCTTTGTGAAATTACCAATTTTAAAGTTGAAGGAATCAAGAATGGCCTGACTTCCATGTCAATCAGACGCGGGACGACTCCCACCGAAGAATTTGTATGCAGCGTGGACAGCACAATATGGCCCGTCAAAGCGGCGTTTACTGCCAAGCCCGCTGTTTCTTCATCCCTAATTTCTCCCACCATTATCACATTCGGGTCCTGCCTTAAAATCTGCCTCAAGCCGTTTGCAAAAGTATATCCGATTTCTGTTTTTACTTGTGACTGGTTTACCCCGGAAATGGAATATTCAATCGGATCCTCTAAAGTCACTATGTTTACAGAATCTTTATTTAAAACGCGCAAAATTGCATACTGCGTTGTTGTTTTTCCAGAACCGGTAGGACCGGTAAACAAAATCATTCCGTACGGCTTTTTTATGGCCGACTGCACTATTTCCAAATTTCTGCCTTCCAATCCCAACTCTTCAAAAGTTTTCATGGCTGTAGCCACATCCAAGACCCTCAGCTCAATTTTTTCCCCGTTTAAAGTGGGGAACGTGGCAACCCTGAAATCAATATCTTTATCGCCAATTTTTGTAGAAAATCTTCCGTCCTGGGGAATCCTGTTTTCATCAATTTTCATTCCGGCTAGAATTTTTATCCTAGCAATTATGGCAAGATGCACCTTGAGCGGAAGCGAAAGGCTGGGATTCAAAAGCCCATTTATCCTAAATCTGACGGTTAATTTTTCTCTGCCTGGCTCAATATGAATATCGGAAGCATGAGCCTCAATAGCATGGCGTAAAATTGCCATAACCATTTTAATTATCGGCGCATCTTCTGTAATAGATCCGGTTGCTGCCTGTTTTTCCAAATCATCAAAATTGCTTCCTTTTTCTTTTCCGAATTCTTCCAAAGCTTTATTGGCCTCGGAGGAAATATCCATTCTTTTTTTCAAAAGCTTCACCAAATCTCCCGGCGTTATCAGGCACACCTGGTAAGAAAATTTTTCTTGGCTGGCTAAAAATCTCAAAGCGCTTTGGGCGGAAATATCCTCTGGATAAACCATTCCAATCAACACTGCATTGCCATTTTTTCCTATGGCAGCCATTTTATAATTTATTGACGATTCTTCAGGGATCAAAGACAGGATTTCAGAAGAAACCTGGTCAATATCAATTTTTTTCAGCAAAACATTGTTAATTTTGCTTTTCAGCTCAAAAAGGAAGCTTTCTGCGACAATATTGTTTGACAAAATAAGATCTTCTTCGGTTTTTCCCGATTTTTCAATCTGCTTTTTAAAATCATTGAGCATTTGCTCTGTCAAATAGCCTTGCGCGAATAATTCTTGTAATAGTTTCATATTAGTCTGAAATTGATGAAGAAGACGACTTTGACGAAGATGAAGAAGATGATGCCTGATATCCGTAATATGGCGTAAAAGGGTTATCCCTTCCTATCGCTGCCTCTTTTAATTCACTTACGGTAAGCCCTTGCGCTGTCAAAACTTTTTGAGCTTCTCCGTAATCAGTTGCTGTTACAAATCCTGATTTTGCTTTTTTGTTTTTGTCTGTAGCTTTGTAACTGAATTGTTTTTGCATTTCAACGAATGGCACCAAGCTTTGAAATAGGCTGGAACTGAAAACATCCATATTTATGTCAACTTTAGGCTTATTAAAAACTAAAACTGGAGAAACTTCGGCGGGCGAAGCCATAAAAACCGAAAAGGAGACCAATGTTAAAATCAGCAGGAAAGCGGCTACAATTCCTAGAAGAAACATCCTTTGCCTTTGCTTTGGTGATATGAATACTACTGCCATTTTAGTAAGAAAATGTTTTTATTTGCAAATTGAAATCGTACGGCGGCTTTGTCTGTGAACCGAAAGAAATGCTGGAAATTTCAAACAGGCGGGAAGATTGTTCCAAAGAAACCATAAATCCTTCCAGCGAAGTATAACTGCCTGACAGGCTCATCGAAAAAACCATATTTTTGACATTTGCGCTTGTCTTCAAATCTGAATTTAAAGCGCCTGAAGATTTGGATAAGAACAAGTTTTTGATTGATAGTCCGTTGGTTTTTGCGGTCTGCTGCAAATAATAAATTGTCGGGCCCAAGTCTGGATTTTCAGGCAGAGCATCATCAATTTTTGCCACGTCTTCTTTCCTTGCCTGCAATTCATCATAGACCTTGGCGATAGCCGCGTAATAATCCATTTCGGCATTATATTCGGCATTTTTCTGCCCCAATTCCAAGCGCAAAGACTGGAAAGTATTATATTCTGGCACAACAAAGAAAAACGCCAGCACAATCACCGCAAAAATCATTAAAACAATAGCTATGGGCCTATCAATCGTCATGGCTGTTTTTTCTTCGACTTTTTAAGAATAATGAAAATTGCCGCGGCTAAAATTATCACAACCGCTAAAATTATTGAGACAATAAGCCCGACAGGCGCAGGATTTTCCGCTTTTTTAGCAACGACTTGCGGCAAAACATTTACTTTGACCGCATAAATCTGTGTTGAGCCGTCTTGGGCTTTGACTGTATAATCCACAGGATTCGTAAAATCTTGCAATACGCCCGAAGTTGGCGAAACCGCAGCGTCTGAAGATGTGACTATGGAAGTAACCAAAGCTTTCACATCTGTGCCAAAAGGAACATTTATAGCCACTGAAAAATTAGTTTGATCCACGATTCCTTCCACTTCCGGATCAAGCAAAAGATGGAAAGCGGTAATATTTTTTTCGCTGCTTTTCAAAGAAGCCGAGGACGTGGCGGGTTTTGTAGTCTTTGCATTTGAAGCCAGCTTCAAAATTCTTGCCATTGTAGAAGTATAGCTGAAAATACTGCCGTCCAGGTTTAAACTCATTGTAAATTGTATCCTAGCGGAGTTTGCAATGGAAGAATTCAAAGCTGTAATGCTTTTGACATATTTATTATTTTCAAAAACTCCCACCTGCCTGGAAAAAGCATCCATGCTTTCAGCCTCTCCCGTTAGCAAAGCTCCATGGTTTTTTTCATCCAAAGAAAATTGGTTATACCAGATGCTCGGCATTGTCTGGTCCTGCAAAAAGGCAAAAACATTTGAAGCAAATTCATGATCCTTGAATAAAAGAGTGAAATCCTGGACTTTTTTCTGATAAATTTGGACTTCGGTTTCATTCTCTTTCTGCTGGAACGTGCCGACAGATTGCAAATTTTTCGTGACTTTTTCAATGTCCTGCCTTTGATAGTGGTTTTTGCCCCAAAAAATAACAAAACAAAACACTGTCGCTATAAGCAAAGAAATGGCGAGGTAGAAGATGACGTCCAGCCACCAGTATTTTTTTGTCCTTAGTTGGAATATGGCAGAAAAATCCATAACTTATTTATTATAACATTTATGTTTCAAGACCGCCTAATGCAACTCCTGTCGCCACTGAAAAACTGGGCGCCATTTTACGCAAACTATCTCCTAAAATGGGCGGATACAGCAGTTCTGAGAAGCAATTCGGAATTTCCACTTTCTTTTTGAAAACTTCGGCAAAATATTCTTTCAGGCCCGGCAAATTCGAAGTCCCTCCGGTCAAATAAACCATCTCTATCTCTTTTCCTTCCTGCTGATAAAATTCTAAAAGCACTTTTTTTACTTCCAACACCAATGGGTCCACCAGCAAATACAAAGTTTTTGAAATTTCAGCTTTCGAAGATATTAGCCCTTCATGGTTTTTAAGTTCTTCGGTCTCCGAATGCCCGAGGCCCAAAACCGAAGCCAAACTATAAGTCAGCTGGCTGCCGGCAAAATCAAAGCTATAACTTTTTTTCAAATTTTTCTTATCCACAATATTTATTGTAGTGCTTTGCACCCCGATATCTATAACGCAAACGCAATTTCTTTTTTCGCCCACCAGCACTCTTGTCAGTCCCAGCACTTCGGCTTCCAAAGCATAAAGCTCAAGCCCCGCCATTTGCGCAACTTTCTGATAATCTTGGATGATCTGATTGGGGATTGCCGCCAGAAATATTTTCAAGGGAGATTTTCCGTCGCCAGGAGTTCCGCCCACCAATTTCCAGTCCAAAGTTATTTCTGTTATCGGCAAAGGAATATATTGGGACGCATTAAAATAAACCGCGCTGGCAATTTCATTGGCAGGCATGGGTGGCAATTCAAAAAATGTGCAGAAAGTCGAAAAATCGGGAATGGAAAATATTGCGGCTTTTGTTTTTATGCGGGCTTCATCTAAAACAGCCCTTACCGCCCTTGCGACAAAATAGTTGGAAAGCAGATAACTGCCTTTTTCTACGCTTCGAAACGGCTCTTTGTAAAGCGAGCTGGATTTTATCTCGCCGTAATTTTCCAAAGTCTTTCCCTGCCCCCAGCGGGATAATTCCACCACTTTTACGGAAGCGGTCCCAATATCTATGCCCACCATTTTCTTCGGAAAAAACATTTTCAAAGGGTTCTCAAAAACGTTCAATTTCTTTATGTTCTCTATATTAAAATTTTCCAAAGGATTTGGACTCATGATTCCTTTAATTATATAATGAATCTGGCGCAATACCACTGTGGATAAGTTATTAGATTTATTCTTTCCAAAATTCTGCCTGGGATGCCGAAAAGAAGGCACTTTTTTATGCGACGACTGCCGAGCGCTTTTAGATATTGCAGAGCATAATTATTGCCTTTGCGAATCTCATCCTTTGCGTCTGCCAAAAGACGCAAAAACTGGAAAATGCAACCGATGTTCAGATAAAAAATTGGCCGGGCTTTACTTTGCGCTTTCTTACAAAGAAAAACAGCTGGCCAAAAAACTTATTTACCAATTCAAATATGCGCCATATTTAAAAGATTTGGCAAAAACTTTAGCCAGCATAATTATTGAGCATTTGGTTTTGTCCGGCAAAAATACAGAAGAAATCTGGCAAAATTCTGTTTTAGTTGCGGTTCCTATAGACAACAAAAAATTAAAAACCCGCGGATATAACCAGTCTGAAGAACTTGCAAAAGAATTGTCAAAATTCTTGAAAATTCCCGCTATTCTGGGCAATTTAGTAAAAATAAAATCCACAAAACCTCAAATGGAATCTTCCCGCGAAGAGCGCCTGGCAAATTTAGAAAACGCTTTTGCAATAAAAAATCCCGAAGAATTTTCCGGGAAAAAAGTTTTTATAGTGGATGATGTTTATACCACAGGTTCCACTATGTCCGAATGCGCCAAAATTCTCCGCAAAGCCGGTGCAAAAAGCGTGTGGGGGATTTGCATTGCAAGAGAAGGATAAAAAATGCAAAAAAAATCCGCAACATTGTTGCAGACTCGACTGTATAAAATTGGTTGTAAAGGATCTAAAATAGAGAAACATGCTGTGGGCAGGGGTGTTTTTTCTTGGTAATTGCGCGCGGGCATATTACAACAAACCTGGATTGTACGGACAGCCTCGGCAAATGCATCTCTCGCGGAGCGAGCAGGCAAGCCTATGAGGGTGCCCCAATTGCCACGCCAACCACAGCACATTTGATATCTAACTTACGCTATTTTACCTCCTTTGTCAAACGGCGCGCCACAAGGCAAATTGGCAAGCAAAAAGGCATACTCTGGAATATGCCTTTTTGGGCCTGCAATAGGCCTAATTTCAATTTAAATTCCAGCCTGGTATTTTATACCTTTTCCACGGTTGTCCAGTCACCCTCCACCCAAAGCAAAATTACTTCTATTGGAAAACCGAATCCTTCAACTGCCTTTTGCGCTTTTTCCAAGTGCTCAATTTGCTCCTCTTTTGTGGCAGGATTTCCGGCGCATCCAAAATGTCCTACAATTGCCACAACTTTCGAGCCATGATGATGAACTGAAATTTCCACGCGCTTTTTAATGTCTTCAATCACGCCTTTATCGCAATCTTGGCCCTCGCATAAAATTTTATTGGGGCCGGGCTCTGTAATTTGGTCCACATAATCCACGCCGTAATTTTCCTTCATGTAATTTTTCACAGCGTCCTGAACCCTCCCGTCCATGCAATTTATCGCGCAAGCGAAAGTTTTGTCTGATGTCATGTTTTTTATTTTTAATATTTACCCTTTGTGAAAGCCCAAGTCGGCGGGATTAGCTCCGCCGGAAATTAGGAATATTCTTCCGCCTTTGGACTCAAATTCTTTGCGCAAAAGTTTGACTTCGTGCGCCAAATTTACTGTTTCTTCGCCCACTTCGTATTTTATATGGCCTTTTGACCAATATTCTACAACCAATTTGCTATCGCCAAATATCTTTTTTGTGCCGTCTTCCAAAGCAATCTGCAAGGCATATTTGCACGCCAGCAATTCGCCAAAATTGTTTGTTGTTCCCTCATCAGCGAAGTGATGCCCCTTTACATTCAGTTTTTCTTTTTCCAAAGCTTTGTGCAATAATTTTTTGCCCATCCTGTCGGTCACGTTTATTTCCACGCCCTCGCCAGCTCCCGTTCCCGAATCAAAATAAATGCCGTCTTCTAAGGCAATATTTTTTACAAAATAATTTGCTCCCATTTCCAGCCAAGCCTCGGCCGATTCTTTAGACTCAAAACCTTTGAATTTAGCTCCCGGTTTGCCAGCCACAAACGCTTGGCATTCGGGCCAATTATCAGTCACTCCATTTTTTCCGCCTACAGAATAAGCGTAATATTTTCTCTTTGCCATTTATTTTTTATAAGCTTCAAGAGCTTTTGACCATTTTTCGTAATTTTCACGAGCAAATACTTTATGCTCTTCTGAACTTAT
>CAIMDW010000007.1 GCA_903839895.1 Candidatus Staskawiczbacteria bacterium | reverse complement strand
TAATATCGGTAAAAGAAATAAGTGGAAATTGCGGTGTGGAATTTTTCGCTTAAAAGTTATTATGCTTTTCAACACAGTTACCCGCACCCGTTATTCACTCTTTTTTCACAATGTCAGGCCGAATAAATTTTCTGTTTTATCAAATTAAGCTCTTCGGTCAGCTTGTTGTTTTCTTCATTTTCTTGCAGTATTTTTTTGTAAGCGTAAATTGCGGTTGTATGGTCTTTGCCTCCGAATTTTCTGGCAATTGCAGGGAAGGAATATTTCAATTCCCTTCGCAGCAAAAACATGGCAATCTGGCGGGGTTTTACAATTTCTTTGCGGCGGGTCGGGTCAAACAGGTTCTTTTCCTCCAAATTATAAAACTTGGCCACTGTTTCTATTATTTTTTTATAATTTGCCACGTCGAAAGGCGAGAAAACAAATCCGCGCAAAAGCTTTTTAGCCGTTTCCAAATTCAATGTTTGGTTGAGCTTTTTGTAAGCCAAAATTTTATTCAAAGCCCCTTCCAATTCCCTGATATTCTTTTTAACGTCGGTGGCAATGTAGTCTAAAATTTCTTCAGACAAGTCTTCATTTTTTTCCTGGACTTTATTTTTTAAGATGACTAGGCGGGTTTCGTAGTCTGGCAAGCTTACATCTGCAATCATTCCGCCTTCAAAGCGCGATCTCAGCCTGTCTTCCAGTTCGGCAATGGCGTTTGGCGGCCTGTCTGAAGAAAGCACAATCTGCTTATTTTTTTCATACAGAGAATTGAAGACATGGAAAAATTCTTCTTGGCTTTTGTTTTTGCCAGCTATGAATTGTATGTCGTCTAAAATCAACACATCAATGGGTGCCAAACTCGCCTTGAAAGATTCCATTGTATTGGTCCTAATAGCTGAAACAATGGAAGAAACGAATTTTTCAGAAGAAATATATTTTACTTTGCTTTTTTTGGCTCCGTCAGCAATCTTGTTTCCGACTGCTTGTATCAGATGCGTTTTGCCAAGGCCTGTGCATCCATATATGAATAAGGGGTTGTATGTGAATCCCGGGTTGTCAGACACAGCCAAGGCTGCCGCATGCGCCAACTCATTGAAAGAACCCACCACAAATGTGTCAAAAGTGTATCTTGGGTTCAAGTTTGTCTCTTTATTTGTCTTAAATTCCTCAAATTTCAACTGGGCATCCTCCGGCTTTTCATTTTCAGTGGTAACTTTCTGCTGGTTGGCTTTGGAAGGCTGGGGTTTTATCACAAATTCCAGCTCTTTTATGGAGCTGTCTATGTCATGGAGGGTTTTTAAGATGAGCTTGTTGTATTTATTGCTCAGCCATTCCTTAGAGAATGCATTTGGAACGGAAATTACAACTTTCTCTTCGTTTTTGGAGATTATTTCAGTATTTTGGAACCAGGTTGCAAAGTTCGCCTTAGAAATGTGAAACTGCATCTGCGCCAGCACTGATTGCCAAAGCTCTAGGTTGTCCATTTTTGAGGAATTTTTTACTTTTTTATTTTATAGATGTATTCTTCCATTTTTCAGGGTCCCATGTCAAATAGAGCTGGTTTATTTATGGGTGTGTTTAAACTGTGGATAACTTGTGCGAACTGTTTATAAGCAGACGCACAATAAAATCCGGATTTTGGCGCCAAAATTTCGTTTGACCAAATGAGCTTTTTATATTATACTTGTTATATTATACTAAATTAAAAATCAACTGCAAATATGAGCAAGACATACCAGCCTAAGAAGAAAAAAAGGGCAAATACCCACGGATTTTTGAGGAGGTCAAAAACAAAAACAGGCAAACAAGTCCTTCAAAAGAGAAGGCAAAAAGGACGGGCTAAGTTATCTGTATAATATAGATGCTGCCAAAGCTCAACCGAATCAAAAAAAAGAAAGACTTTGAAGAAATCTTCAAAAATTCCAAGAGCATAAAGCAGGATCTCTTGGTTTTTCGGGTTTTCAAGAACGGCACAGAATTAAAAAGATTCAGCCCGGTTGTAAGCCTGAAGGTTTCCAAAAAAGCGGTTGTAAGGAACAAAATCCGCAGACGGCTGTCGGTCATTATGCAAAAGTTTTTGCCTGAGGTAATGGAAGGCTACGACATCTTGGCAATTGCGCTGGCAGGCCTGGAAAAAAAAGAATATTTGCAATTGGAGGACTCGGTAAAAAAAGCGCTGGCTAAAGCCGGCGTTCTGAAAAAATAAAATGTTTGAATCAATCACCCATTTTTTTTACATAATACTTTATCAGCCGCTTTTTAATGCGCTGATACTTTTCTGCAATTACATGCCATGGCACGATTTTGGCCTGGCAATTATTTTACTTACTCTGGTAATCAGGTTTATTTTGTATCCGCTTTCTGTCAAAGCCGTAAAGTCTCAAAAGGCTTTGCAGAAAATCCAGCCGATGCTCAGCGAAGTCCAGAAAAAATATAAAGACGACAAAGAGAAACAGGCAAAAGAAATTTTGGATATCTATAAAAGGGAAAAGATAAATCCTTTCTCCGGGCTTTTGCTGGCTTTTATTCAAATCCCTATTTTAATTGCGCTTTATCGGGTTTTCTGGGATGGCATAAATCCAAAACAAATTACAGGCCTTTACAGCTTTGTGGCGAATCCTGGCACTATTAATTCCCTATTCCTAGGATTTATAAATTTGTCAAAGCCAAATTTAATTTTTGCAATCCTGGCTGCCCTGGCGCAATATTTCCAATCTAAAATGCTAATGCCAAAATTGGCTCCCAAAGCCAAGTCCGACGGCCCAGATATGGCTTCCATAATGCAAAAGCAAATGACATATTTTCTGCCCGCCTTCACCTTTATAATTCTTATCGGATTGCCTTCAGCATTGGGCCTTTACTGGACAATCAGCGGATTGTTTTCCATAATCCAGCAATACTTAACTTTTAAGAAAAACAACAATGACACCCGAGCAATTAAATAAAATAAAAGCCACCGCAGGGGAATTTTTTGAGAAGATGACCATTCCCACGGTTTTTATAAACGCCAATTCGCCGGCCACAGAAACCGATGAGCATGGCCAAATAAGGGAAGTTGTAAATTTGGATGTAAAACTGGAAGAGCCTCAAATTTTAATCGGCCAGCAGGGCCAGACTTTATTTGAAATTCAAAGGCTTTTGAAAAATATCTTAAACAAACAGCTCCAAAGCGTTTTTTATTTGAATCTGGACATCAATGACTATAAAAAGAAAAAAGTTGAGTACTTAAAAGATTTTGCCAAAGAGACCGCCGACCAGATAGCTATGACCGGCCAGGAAAAAACCTTGCCTCCAATGTCATCTTACGAAAGAAGAATAATACACGCCGAACTTTCGCAAAGAACCGACGTGATCACCGAAAGCCAGGGAGACGGATTCGACAGGCACGTAGTCATCAAGCCAAAATAATTTAAACTTTTAAAAAACACCTCAGCGATGCTGGGGTGTTTTTATTTTCCTTATTATCTTTAAAATTTTGTCAGGCAATAAAAAAGGCGGAGGTTGAATCCCCGCCGTTTTATCTATTTTTCAAATGGAACTTGGTTTATTCGGGAGACTATCAAGGCTTTTTCGTCGTCGTTTAGCTTTTCGTCTAGCGCGGGGTATAGCTTCTTCTCTTCCAGGTCAACGTGATTTTTCAATAATATGGCAAAGCCTTCATTTGGGCCCTCGGGCCCTTTTTCCAGGATTTGCAGCATAGTGGCATGCTCTTTTTTCAGTCTGCCCACAATATCGCCAATTTCGTTGTTGCCCAGCACCAGCAAATTGAAAATTGCCTGCTCTTCCACAAAAAAGTGCTTCTTCATTTCCCACGCGAATTCATCAAAAAATGCCTTGGCTTTTTCGGGGCTAGTTCCCATTTCATCTTTGAAAGCCGCAAACAAGGTGTCCAGCAGAGCATGCTGGGCCACCATAATCTCTAAAATTCTATTGTTCTGCACAGTCTTGTGAGCGAGGAGAACAAGACTACTTCGGAAATGAGGCTATGATATATCGAATACACCTAGGCCTCATTTACGCGGAAATACCTTATTCATCGCTTGTTAATTTTATTTTGCCCGCCAGTTTATTTCAAAGGAGAGGGAATGCTTGCCTGGAATATTCCACCTGGAAAACCGCAGCCAAAACAGCTGAAATTTGTTCTCCGCAATTTTCCCAAAGCCGAACCTGTTCAAAGTAAGTTCAATGTCTATAACCATTTTTTTTATTTTACTGTGTAACTATGCAAAGTATAAACCCCGTCATCTCCGTCCGTAAAACGATCTACAATAATGTCGCCATTGTCATCATCCCAAAGTCGGAGGTCTTTTAGCTTATAAACACCATTGTCCAGACCCAATTGGGAGAATCCTCTAAAAAGTAGATTAACATACTCATATGAATCGTTTGCTTCTCTATGAAATGGAGTTGTAGTCGCGTCCTCTTCGCCGTTGGGTGAAAAAACAGTTCCGGTTAAAGTATAATTTCCGGTTTTGTTGATCTTTACGCCAACTTCAACCTGAATAGTTGATGTTATGCCTTCTGTAAAAGAGCTTATTCCCTTATCTTTAATGTCGCTGACAATCAACGCGTTATCAGACGAAATAGTAACATAATCTTTTTTATCTTCTTTTATATATATTTGCTTTCCTTGCAAATTTTTACCCGATATTAAGTAATAAATTTCGTAGTCTCCTACTGGAAGATTCACTTGTCTGGAATTATAAATCCCATCATTTGGAATGCCTGTTCCGTTATAATTATCATCAAACAAAGGAATATTTTTTACAGCAACTGAAGAATTATTTTTTTGTATTCTTGCCTGCACAGTCATATTTTTTAATGTAGTTTGGCTTTGGCTTACGCCCACCGAAAGCCCGAAGTTCAATCCTTTATGTACCAGGTTTTCTCTATTTTGATCGCGCTGCGGCGTTGCAGAAACATCCGTTTTCCCAAAAACCAAAAAGTCAAAGCTGATATTTTTTACGCCCGAATTGCTTATAATCAATTTCCAACTTCCTTCAACAATTGGATCCTTGAAAGAATAGGTTAAATGGTATTTTCCGTCACTCTGTTTAAAAATCAGCGGATTATCGGCTTCAGTCCCAGCCTTTGTTAAATCAATTAATACGCCATTCGGATTTGTTAAAGAAGCCGATATCCCTTCTCCTATCCAGTCGGCTCCCAGTATGGCATCGCTAGTGGAGGTCATTTGAATATTGTAGCCGCTTTTTGAATTTGGGCTGAGTATTGGTTTTGCCGAATCGCCAAATGCAAAATCAGAAAAAGAAACTTGGGAATTATTGTTTTGAGCAGTATTTGCTGCCTTGCTCGAAGCCGAAGATGACGAACTGCTCGAGCTGGATGCTTTTGAAGAAGACGAACTGCTTTGAGATACAGTGTTATTTTGCGGGATAATTTTATTAGTAACTGCGCTGTTGTAAATAAAGGTCCCAAAAATAATTAAAAAACCAATAAGCGTGTTCGCAAAAACTTCTGCGGCGCCTTTTTGATTGAACATAACAAAAGATAGTTAATTTATTAATTATACAACTAAAAAGGCGGGTGTGAAACCCGCCGTAATTTGTAATGAATTTATGTGCACTTTTTTGCCACGTGGCAAAAAAGTGCTCTTTGTACGTCAGTTTATCTTACGGGACAGCCGCCGGCTTTTATGTCGCCAAGGCTGTCCCAGCTGCCTCCATTATAAACCTTTTCAAACCCATTGGCTTTCAAAACCATCACAGCGTGACTGCTCCTGTTTCCCGAGGCGCAAACCAAAACCACAGGCACGTCTTTTTGCAGCCACTCCATTGCCTTGCCAATTTCATCCAGTGGAATGTTTAAGGAACCCGGTATGTGCCCCTGCTCGTATTCCTCTTTAGTCCGCACATCCACAATCAGCGCCCCCTCCTCAATAATATTTTTAATATCTTCCGCCATTTATTTTAGTTGTATTATCTGCATGCCTTTCTCTTCAATTTCTTGCTTCTGCCCAAAGTCGTCCAGCTTAAACTTTAATACGTAGCCCACAACTTTTTCAATTTTCCTGCCTGTATATTGCTTTGTCTCGGGGTCCCACTCCTCCAAAACCAAAGTGTCCCCTTCACTCACATCAAAATCCGCCAGCCTCAATTCAAAATTCTTTTTGCCCGCGCTGACAAGCTCAAAATACTCCGGCCATATTTTCTTTTTTACAACTGCCATATTTTTATTATTTATGTTTATATCTTTCAGGTTAACATATGTTAACCTGACCCGGCTAGTACTTTAATATTTCTTAATGTTTTATTATGCTGGTCAATTGTTTTAGGTTGATGTCTTTTTTAAAAATCACGAAGTTCCGGCCCATTTTTACGGCTTTGATTGAGCCCTGCCGTACCCTTTTAAAAACCGATATCCGGCTTATGCCCAGCAGTTCGGCCAACTCGCTTGTCGTATAAAAATCTTTTTGAATTATTCCCATTCTTCTGCTGTTCTTTTTAGGTTAACATATGTTAACCTAGCAAATTAGGTTTCAGTGAAATATTTTTCTAGAGCTTTGAAGTAGTCGCTGCCGTCTTCAAACTTTCTGAAATCATTTTTGTCTACCCATTCAAACCCGCTGTGTTCATGACTAATTTTTACCTCGCCAGAAACATATTTGCATTTAAACCCGACTAAATAAATTGTTTTGCCTAAGTATTTTGTGCTTTTGAATGGCCAAACAAAAAATGGCTCGTAAACATCTACTTCTAAATTAGTTTCCTCTCGAATTTCTCTTTTTAAAGAAGCAATCAGGCTTTCCGGACTCTGCGTTTCCCCTTCCTGTATTTTTCCGCCGGGAAAATCTAAACCGTCTTCGGCCTGCAAAATCAAAATCTGGCCCTCTTTTTCAATAAAAGCCTTTTGCCCAACGTATAATAATTCGTCTTCTACCATAAATTTATTTTTTAGGGGAATTAATCAAATATTGCTTTATTATATCCTGTATGTAAAGAGTTATTTTTTCTCTTGATTGAGGTTTGCTTCCTGCTATATTTTTGGCAAAATCATATAGAGTTTCGTTGCTCATATTAAGCCATTTGCCGTTTTTGTTCAAAAAATAAAGCAAACTCATAATTGCTATTCTTTTGTTTCCGTTTTGAAAAGGATGATTTTTAATCATCAAATAAAACATTATGCTTGCCTTGCCCACTATGCCGCGATATAAATCTTTTCTGCCGAATTGTATAAATGGTTGATTCAAACAGCTCTCTAAAATATTTGGAAAACGAGAACCAAAATCAGGAATTGGTTCATTCCATGTCATAAATTTTTCCGCCAAACTAAATGCTATAAATTCAATTTCTGCAACGCTTAATGATTTTGGCCTCATTCTTTTCCTAGTCGTCTAAATGTTTGTTCAAAATCTTCCATTGCTTTATCGATGGATTTCTCAATTTCGGCCTTTTTTTCGGTACCGAGCGTTTTGCCTAATTTATCGACAATACTGGAATGTGGCACAATAAAATTACGGCCAACTTTAGTGGCTTTTATTTTTCCAGTTTTTATCCATTGGAAGACTGTTTTGCGACTAACTCTAAATATATTAGCCGCTTCTATTGTTGAATAGTATTCTTTTGTCATATATTCATATGGTAACATATGTTACCATACAAGTAAATATACATAAGATCCCTATGTTACCATATGAATTTTAGGCCTAATTCCAACGGCTCAACCGGTTGAGCCGTTAAGCTTTAGAGTAAAAAACGTACTTTCCCAACTCGCCAGACTGCTTGAGCGCGCCCTGCTTTTCCAGCTCGTTTAAGTACCTCTCGGCCGTGGCATCGGACACTCCCAAAAGCTTCTGGACGTCGTCATTGGTAATTTTATCCTTCCCCTCAATAAATTCCAAAATCTTCTGCAAATGTTCTTGTTTTGCTTCTGTCTGCCTCGCCACGACGGAGCTTTTAGCGGAGGCGGGTTTCCGCGCCATTTGATAAATTCCCAGCCCCAAAAGCGCAACCACCGAAACACCCAGCGAAACCCGCGGATCCCACATCGCCGAAACCATCACAAATATCGCCACCCCAATAACCGCCCCGCCCCAAAATTTACTGCGTCCTTCCGTAGCTTCACGCGAAGGAGGATTGTCATTATTTTCCATAAATAAATTTATTTTTTAATTTTCTTCTAACTTTATCGGATGTATTATGATTTTGTGAATTTCCTTACATAGATTTGAGATTTCTGTATTCACTTCAAAAAGAAAATGGTTTAAATTATCAATAGTTTTTTTCTTATATTGTTTTGTTATTTTTTTACTTTTCATGTTTAAAGAAAATAGTCCATGTATTATCTTGTTTCTGTTTGTATTTATTTTCTTTAGTCTACTTTTAAGACCATCTGGCAAATAGCTACCTAAGATTTTTACTTTTTCTAAAAACATCATTTCATTGGAAATGTGGTCATATGTTTCTCCCTTCATATTTATTTTCATTTTAAGCGCGATAAAAATAGATAAATAAAGTTCCAAAACATTGAAGCGCACAGTCATAGTGCCCAAGAAACTTAAAAGTTCGTTATCGTCTTCAGCTGGCGAACGCCAAGAAGTCATAATAGTTTGGCTAAAATCTCCTTCCATAAATTTATTTTTATTCTAAAATACTATAAATCTCTTTACATCTATTTATATATTGAATAAAATTTCCTTTATAAAAATCATCACTCAAGGAAGTTATAATACGATCTAAACCGCTATTTATTTTTACAAAAAAACTTCCCTTCATGGCTAGTAACTTCTTAATTTTTTTGATATTTTCCATATGTTTTTTATATAACTCTATTTCACTCTCACATACAAATTTAATAATAGAAGAATATCTGAACAGTCTTATTTCATAAATGTTGTAAAAATCTTTATAGTTTCTAATTGAGTTGCTATTAATTTTACCAATAATATCCTTTATCTGTCGCAAATAATTGAAATAAACCGCGTTTGCATTTTTTTCAAATAATTTTTTATTATTTTCAAATACGTATTTTTCCGCCTCAATTTCAAATGGAATATTAAAAAGTTCTCCTCTTAAATTATTTTCTTCAAGATATTTATAATAATCAAAAATTAAGTTATTTTTTAAGGAAAAAAAATGTCCTAATTCATGAAGCATGGAATACTCCTTGCTCCAATCTTTCAGCGAGGAAAACTCTTTAGGAACTAAAAGCCTTGTTGGAACCTCTTGATAAGAAGACTGAAACACCTGAGCATTAAAATACCCTTGCTTTAAGAGATTCAAATCGTTTTCTTTTATATGGTCATTAATATCATTCCTTTTACTGTAAGATTCAACTGTATCAACGCTAAAATCTACACTTCTATCCTCTAAAAATTTCTCAATAAAACTGTGCATTTCTTTGTCGGCAATTACGTTTATTTTTTTCATCGATCTCTTTTTACTTCTCAGTTAATTTTTTGATTTTACTCATGACATTTGGTAAATCCTTGTTAATCTGGCTTTCCCAGATTCGCAGGACTTTCCAGCCTTGTTTTTTAAGTTTAGCTCTGTTTTTACGGTCGCGCAATATGTTTGCTTCGATTTTTGCCAGCCAGTACTTTTTAGGGAGCCGTTTCCTATTTTTAGCGAAGTTTCTGCCATGCCAGAAGTCCCCGTCTATGAAAATCGCTATCTTCTTTTTTGGAAAGCATACGTCGGGGCTTCCGGGGCATTTCTTGTAATGCTTCTGAAAATAAATCTTCTTTTTCTTAAGTTCCTTAAAGACGAGAAGCTCGATCTTGGTGTTTTTTGAGCGTATTTTAGACATTATTTCGCTTCGTTTTTTCTTTGTGAAAATGTCCATAAAATTTCAAAACCTGTGGATAACTCGCGCTTGGAGTTTCGGTTTATGTTCGGTTATAATTAAATTGCAGCGGAAATTAATTTTTAAATAATATGCAAGCATTAACAAAAAAGCAAAAACAGGTCTTCGATTTTATTAATGATTACATATCGGAAAACGGCATTTCCCCTACTATAGAGGAGATAAGGAAAAAACTCAAATTAAGCGCCATATCAACGGTCCATGAGCACATAAGCAACCTGAAAAGCAACGGGTATTTATCGAAAGAAATAAATTCTGTCAGAAGCATCACTCCGCAGAAAAAAATACAACTGGTCGTAAGTGTTCCAATCGTGGGAAGAATCGCCGCCGGACAGCCGATAGAAGCAATTGAGGAAAAATTCCAGGAAAGCATTCCGGTTTCCAATTCATCGATAAAAAATTCAAAAGATTATTATGCCCTTAAAGTCATTGGAAACAGCATGATCGGCGAAGGAATTTTCGATGGCGACATAGTGGTGATCAAAAAACAATCTGTCGCTGAAAATGGCCAGACAGTCGTGGCGATTATCGATGGCAACGAAGCAACTCTTAAAAAGATTTATCGGGAAAAAAACAGGTTCCGTCTCGAACCAAGGAATCCCGCAATGCTCCCATTTTTCAGGAAGGAAGTCGAAGTCCGGGGAGTCGTCGTGCAGGTCATAAGCAATATTCCGAATGAACCGGAAAAAAATGCTAAAAAAACCAAGCATGGATTCAAGACTGTTGATTTGTTTGCCGGAGTGGGCGGAATACGCTTGGGCTTTGAAAAGGCTGGATTCGAAACCGTATTTTCAAACGATTTCGATGAGCAATGCAAATCAACTTACGATTTGAACTTTCCTAGGGCAAAGTTGACTGTCGAGGACATACGAAAAATTGGGATAGATGATTTGCCGAAATTCGATTTTTTGCTCGGCGGTTTTCCCTGCCAGGCATTTTCCATAGCCGGATACAGGAAAGGATTCAATGATGAAAAAGGGCGGGGTAATTTGTTTTTCGACATAGCAAGGATTATCGAGGCTCGCAAGCCGGAAGGATTTCTGCTGGAAAATGTAAAAAACTTGAAAAGCCACGATGAAGGCAAAACTTTCAGAATAATCAGTGAAACATTGGAAAATCTTGGCTATCATTTGAATGCCAAAGTCTTGAACAGTATGGATTATGGAAATATCCCTCAAAACCGGGAAAGGATTTATATCGTAGGCTTCAAAAATAAAGATTACGCTGACAAATTTTCTTTTCCTGAACCTAAAAAGCTTACGACAAAGGTTACGGATTTGCTGGAGAAAAATGTCCCGGAAAAATATTATTACAACGGAAAGCCGTTGTTCGAGAAGCTGAAGAATTTTATAAAAGAAAAAGGGAAAGTTTACCAATGGCGTAGGCAATATGTCCGCGAGAACAAAAGCGGAGTATGCCCCACACTTACGGCAAATATGGGAATGGGCGGGCATAATGTTCCAATCATCAACGATGGAACCGGAATTAGGAAGCTGACTCCCGTAGAGTGTTTCAGGATCCAGGGCTTTCCAAAGGAATTCTTGTTTCCGAATATATCAGATTCTGCTCTTTACAAGCAGGCAGGAAATTCAGTCAGCGTACCGGTACTCGAAGCAGTCGGAAAGCAAATGATGAAAGCTATGGGATAAGACGTTTTTACTGCTTTTTTACTATAGAATCAAATTCATTTATTACTTTTTTTGTAAAATCTTCGCCATATTTCTCAATTGTTTGTTTCAGAAGTATATACTCATCCCATTTTGAACTGCGATCAAACTTCTTAAATTCAACCAACACGTCACCCTTTTTTAGAGAAATACCACCTATATTTATATCTTCTGATGAGTTCAAATAGACCGAACCTTTATTTTTTTTAATAATTTTTATTTTTGCATTTTTGGGGTTATCTATTGCAACAGGGAGACAAATATATGAGGTATCATACTTGTATACGAATCTTCCTTTTTTATCGAGCGATAATTTTTCATTAATTCTAGTTCTACCCGCCGGACATTTATTTGTGGCTCCACCAAAATAATATGGACTTACATTTTGCGCACAAAGAATTGCATTATCCTTTAGTTCCTTTTCTGTGTAGATGCCGATAAGTCTCATTGTTCCAATTCGTTCCGTTGGGCTTATTTTCGCATGCTGAATAATCTGGTTATCGTTGTCGCTCATAATAAATTCATTGCTTGTCGCTATTTCAGTAAAATATTTATCAGCGAAGACGTCTTTTTCAAATATCGCCGTTAAATAGTCTCCACTTAAATCTGATTCAATAAAGGCATAATAATCGTTTATCATTTGCGGCTCACGAACGCCAACAAGAGATTGATCTTTCCTCACAACTTTAACTTCAATTCTCGGCATACCAGACACTGTCTTCCACGTACCATTATTATATCTGGCGAAAGGTATTATTTTTCCCTCTTTTTCTAATCCTAAAATGTCGGGCGCATTTTTATCTGAGTCATTAGAATAAATAAAATAATCAGATACAGCTTTATAATCTTTTTTAGACAATAAGGCATCAAAAATAACAGTTTCCGCAATCTTGTTGAACCAACGCTCGATAAATCCGCCAATCAAATCTCTTTTGGCTGACGTTCCCTGCCTATGTCCAGGGTCTCCTCTAAACTTCGTCAAAATGAAATAAATTATTTTCCTGAGATCTTCTTTCGTAATTTCAATTTCCGGATAATTCATAAAATTATGTTTATTTTATTAGTTTATTCCTAAAACCGGGGTTTTTCAAGCGACTTTAACCAAAAACCGCCTTTTGGGGCGGTTTTTGCGATATGGCTCAACCGGTTGAGCCATAAGATTATGACGCTAGACTAAGAACGCAACTATAAGAAGGGCAACTATGTTAAGTACTTTTATCATAGGATTTATCGCTGGGCCGGCAGTATCCTTATAAGGATCTCCCACTGTATCTCCAGTCACGGCGGCTTGGTGGGCGAAACTGCCTTTGCCTCCGTGGTTGCCGGCCTCAATGTATTTCTTGGCGTTGTCCCAGGCGGCTCCTCCGGTGGTCATGGATATGCCCACGAAAAGTCCTGTGACAATGGCTCCAATCAGCATTCCTCCCAAGGCTTGAGGGCCAAGAATGAAGCCTACTAATATTGGGGCTACAACTGGGATAAGGGCTGGCACAATCATTTCTTTGATGGCTGCTGCTGTCACAATGTCAACGCATTTTCCGTATTCTGGCTTGGCTGTGCCTTCCATTAAGCCTGCAATATTTTTAAATTGCCTGCGGACTTCTTCAACAACTTTTCCCGCTGTCTTGCCAACTGCTCCCATCAAGAATGAAGCAAACAAATATGGCAACAATCCTCCAATCAGCAAACCTGCAATGACTTTGGGGTCGTTTAACAAAAAGTTTTGGAATCCGTTTACGCTGACTTTTTCTGAATAGGCTGAAAATAGCACCAATGCTGCAAGTCCGGCGCTGGCAATGGCATAACCTTTGGTAACGGCTTTTGTGGTATTTCCCACTGCGTCCAGGGCGTCGGTAATTTCCCTTACATCTTCGGGCATCCCAGACATTTCGGCAATTCCTCCGGCGTTGTCGGTAATTGGGCCGTAAGCGTCAACTCCCACCACAATCCCTGAAATGGAAAGCATGGCTGTAACTGCAAGAGCCACTCCATAAATGCCAGCCAACCAAAAAGATATGATTGTTCCAAATGCGATTAACAAAACCGGGTAAGCTGTAGACTGCATGCCCAATCCAATTCCGCGGATGATGTTTGTGGCGTGTCCTGTTTCTGAAGCCTTGGCAATAGACTTTACCGGGCCATAGCTCTTTGATGTGTAATATTCTGTAATGACAAACATTCCAGCTGCAATCACCAATCCCACAATTGTGGAAAGCCAAAGCCTGGTGACTGAAATGGCTTGCCCTGCCATCATTTTTGCAATGACTGGATAAAATGCAATTGCCGACAAAATAATTGTGGCGGCCACTCCTTTGTACATGGCTCCCATAATTGATTTGTTTTTGCCCAGCCTTACAAAGAAGCTTCCAATAATAGAAGTCAAAATGGAAATGCTTCCCAAAATTAATGGAAGCAAAACAAAGTTGGGGCTTCTTGGGAAAAGCAAAGTGGCTAAAATCATTGCAGCCACTGCCGACACCGCATAAGTTTCAAAAATGTCAGCTGCCATGCCCGCGCAATCTCCCACATTGTCGCCAACTTGGTCGGCAATCACTGCCGGGTTCCTTGGGTCGTCTTCTGGAATTCCTTTTTCCACTTTTCCCACCAAGTCAGCTCCCACATCGGCAGCCTTTGTGTAAATGCCTCCGCCCACTCTGGCAAAAACCGAAATCAAGCTGGCTCCAAATCCGAGGCCAATCAATCCTGCAATGTCTTTTGTTAAAGCGTAATAACCGGCCACTGCCAGCAAGCTCAAGCTAACCACCATCAATCCTGTGATTAATCCTCCTTTGAATGAAATGTCCAAAGCCTTTGCCATGCCTTTTTTGGCGGCTTCAGCCACTCTGGTGTTTGCTTGAGTGGAAACAATCATTCCAATAAATCCTGAAAGTCCGCTCAAAATTGCCCCAATTAAAAATCCAATGGCAACTTTCCATCCCATGAAGAATAATAAAATAAAAATAACAACTCCCACAATGCTTACTGTTTTGTACTGCCTTTTTAAATACGACATTGCGCCTTCTTGCACTGCAGCTGTTATTGCCACAGCTTTGCCACCGGCGACGGGCGCTTTTCTGATTTGAGAAACCAGAAAATACACGAACCCAATTGCGAAAATCGAAACTATAATCGGAAAAAATATGAGAGACATGTGAATTTGCGAGCGAGCGAATAAATTCATGCCGAGATTAAAACAAGATATATAGATTGCTTTGATGTTTTAATATCGGCGATGCCTTTACCGTTCAGTTAATATTTTTTAATTTTATTTTATTTAATTTGCCTCGGTGGGATTTTCTACGGGCTTTTCTTCGGTGGCATCATTTACTTCGCTTGGTTCTTCTTCCACAGCTTCGCCGTCAGTTCCAACTTCTGCATCTTCGATTATTGCTTTCTTAGCCTTTTTCGCTTTTTTCGGCTTTTTTTCTGTTTCTGGTTCTTCTGTTTTTTCACCTTCAACATTTTCTTCCTCGGCAACGTCGGCTGTCTTAATGTCTATTTTCCAGCCGGTCAAATTAGCTGCAAGTCTCACATTCCTGCCGTCTTTTCCAATTGCCAAACTTAATTGGTCTGCTGGCACAAAAACCGTGGCTGTATTTTTTTCTTCTGTTTTCACTTCCACAATTTTGGCAGGAGACAGGGAGTTTGCAATGAATTTTTCTGGCTTGTCATCCCACGCAATCACGTCAATTTTTTCTCCGCCCAATTCATTTATGACTGCCATAATTCTAGTTCCCCGCTGTCCCACGCATGCTCCAATGGGGTCAACTCCTTCTTCTTTGCTTTCCACTGCAATTTTTGTGCGGAACCCAGGCTCGCGGGCAATTGCTTTAATTATAACCGTCCCTGAAGCTATTTCGGGAACTTCCAGCTCGAATAATTTTGAAATCAGTTTCGGGTAAGCGCGAGAGAGCACCACAACAGAACCTCTTGGAGTGTCGTCCACCTTCATTATATAAAGCTTCAGCCTTTGCGAGGGCCTGTAAAATTCTCCGGGAATTTGCTCTTCCCTGCTCAAAATTCCCAAAGTTTTTCCAATGTCCACAAAAATTGTGTGGCCTTCAATCCTTTGCACCACTCCCGAAACAATTTCGCCTTCTTTAGACCTGTATTCTGAAGAAATAGTTTCTTTTTCAGCCTCGCGGATTTTTTGCAAAATGACCTGCTTGGCGGTTTGGGCTGCAATTCTTCCGTAATCTTGTTTTGAAATCAGCGGGATTTCAATTTCTTCCCCAATTTTTATTTTCGGGAAATCTTTTTTAGCTTCATCAATCATGATGTGCTTTTCTGGGTTGAAAACGTATTTTTTGGGCGCTTCTTCGCCGGCTCTGGCTTCGTCTTGCGGAATTTCCTTCCTTTCTTTCATTTCTTCAAGCTCTTCGTCGGTGTAAAGCATGCCGTTGTCTACAACAAGTTTTATTTGCCAAAACTTAACATCGCCCGAAGTCGGGTTGAATTTTGCCTTTATTTTCTGGCCTTTCTGGCCGTAATCTTTTTTGTAGGCAGTGGCAATTGCAGCTTCAATGGTCTCTATGATTTTTTCTGGAGAAATTCCCCTTTCTTCTGCAATCTGCGCCAATGCTCCCTTAAATGATTTAATATCCATTTCTTTATTTATTTAATATTTATATATTGTAGAAAAAAATATGCCCGTGGTCAAACGGACATGTGTTTCATGAGTTATTACAATAGTTTAACAGAAGATAGGGCACCTGTCAACTCTTCACCTGAGTTTTGTAAAATTCGGGTGAAGAGTCAATATTGGCGCTTCCAAAAAAATTGCACTTCATAGAAGTGCCTGGAGAGAGATGGATTGGAGTGGGTTGTGTGATTGTGGTTTGGGGTGGCAGTAAAACTGCCGGTATTGGTTGGTGATTATGGTAATCAAGTTGTAAGTGTGCTTTTGGCGTGGGTTTTTGCTTTCTTTAGAAAGCTTTGTTGTTGTTTGAGCTATGCCCATCGTCAACTTCATTTTAACGCAATAAAAAACCCGCGTCAATAGCGTGTTAAAAATATAAAAATTATTTATCCTGCAACCACGTTTTCGTGGTGCGTGAGGCGCGAAACGCTCAAATCTGGTTTTAGGACGATGCAAACCGCATCAATTTGGCAAGCGCCCTGCCATTTTTTGAAAGCAGTGTAGGACAAGGAGTTTTTCATAACTTTCCATAACTTTCGCTTATTAAGTGTGTCTTCTGGGCTTCCAAAATTTTCTCCCACCTTAGTACGCACCTCCACAAAAACCAATTTCTTCTGTCCAAAAATCCCACTCGATTTTTCCGCCACCAAATCGATCTCCGCATACTTTGTCTTATAATTCTGCTCTAAAATCTTGTATCCTTCCTTTTCCAAATACTTCCGCGCCAAATCCTCCCCAAGTTTTCCAACTTCGTTATGCTGACTCATAGCTTTTTGGTTTGTATTGCAAGGCTTCGGCCATATGGTTGATTTGAATTTCGTCGGAGTTGTCTAGGTCGGCAATTGTGCGGGCAACTTTTATCATTTTCATGTAGCTTCTTGCTGAAAGCTGGAATTTTTGGGCGGCTTGCGTCAAAATTGCTTCCACGTCTTTTGATAATTTGCAATATTTTTTGACGTGAGTGTTTTTCATTTGGCTGTTGGAAAAAATTGTTTCGTCGGCAAAACGCGCTTTTTGTTTTTCGCGGGCTTCTATAACTCTTTCTTTTATTTTTGCCGAGGGTTCCAAAAATTCTGAATTTTTCTGGTTGTCTGAAAATTCGGCGGTGTCCACGGGCATTACAGAAATATGCAAATCAATTCTGTCTAAAATTGGACCTGAAATTCTTTTTTGGTATTTGGAAATTTGATTAGGCCCGCAAGTGCAAGTTTTTTTTGGGTGCATTGCAAATCCGCAAGGGCACGGGTTAGCGCTGGCCACTAGCATGAAGTCTGCAGGATAAACTACGCGTTGTTTGCTTCGTGAAATTGTAAGATAACCATCTTCCAAAGGTTGGCGGAGCGCTTCCATAATTGACCGCGGAAATTCATTAAATTCATCTAAAAATAAAACTCCGCGGTGCGCTAAACTAATTTCGCCAGGCTGAGGTTTGCTTCCTCCACCAACAAGCCCTGCCAAAGAAGCTGTGTGGTGGGGCGACCTAAATTGCCTGCGAGTAATCAAGCTTCCGCCTGGCGGAATGCCTCCTGCCGCAGAATAAATTTTTGTAACTTCCAAAGATTCAGCATCATTTAATGGAGGTAAAATTCCAGGCAACGCCCGCGCTAGCATTGTTTTGCCAGAACCTGGCGAGCCCACCATTATTAAATTATGTCCGCCAGCTGCCGCAATTTCAACAGCTCTTTTTGCCTGTTCTTGCCCCAAAACTTCTTTCATATCAAATTCCACCGGCGCCAAATTTTCTTCTTCAACTTCTTTGTAATCCACCGGAAAAATTTCTTCTTGCTTTAAAAAATGCTGGCAAATTTGTACAAGATTTTCCACCGGAAAAACTTTTATCCCTTTTATGGCAGCGGCCTCATTTGCAGAATCTTTGGGCACATACAAATTTGTAAAACCAAATTCTTTTGCAAAAAGCGCCATTAAAAAGGCTCCCTTCGTGTGGCGTAAAGAACCGTCAAAAGAAAGCTCGCCCAAAAACAAAGATTTCTGCGGAATTGGGAATTCCAAAACACTGCTTAAAATTCCAAGCGCAATTGGCAAGTCATACATTGAACCTTCTTTGGGCACGTCGGCGGGCGCCATATTCACAGTAATTTTCTTCTGCGGAAAATCAATGTCAGAACTTATAATTGCCGTGCGCACCCTTTCTTTGCTTTCATCCACCGCTTTGTCAGGCAACCCCACAATTTCAAACCCGGGCAAACCCTTATTTGCCAAATTTACTTCCACGTCAACCTTAATAGTTTCCAACCCCTTATTCGCCACCGACGGAATTTTAATCAACATAAAAAATTAGTTTAAATAATATTTTCGGCCGTCTTGGTTTATAAAGCCCTTAAGTTGCATCAAGGAAAGCGCGGTGCCAATTTGTGAAACGGGGAGCGCTAAAACTCTGGCCATTTCGTCGGCTTCCATGGATTCATTTTTCAAGTGTTCTATTATTTTTTGTTCAAGAGTATCGCCAGTGACAAATTGCTTATTTTCTTTTTTGGCTTTTGGAAAAAT
>CAIMDW010000006.1 GCA_903839895.1 Candidatus Staskawiczbacteria bacterium | reverse complement strand
GCACCTTCGTCAGCAAAATGGTGGCCTTTTTTATTTAATTTTTCTTTTTCAAGAGCTTTGTGCAATAATTTTTTTCCCATTCTATCAGTCACATTTATTTCCACACCTTCTCCAGCCCCAGTTCCCGAATCAAAATAAATTCCGTCTTCCAAAGCGATATTTTTTACAGAATAATTAGCTCCCATTTCCAGCCAAGCTTCGGCTGATTCTCCAGACTCAAAACCTTTGAATTTTGCCCCAGGTTTTCCAGCCACAAGCGCCTGGCATTCGGGCCAATTGTCAGTCACTCCTTTTTTCCCGCCTACAGAATAAGCGTAATATTTTCTCTTTGCCATTTATTTTTTATAAGCTTCAAGAGCTTTTGACCATTTTTCGTAATTTTCACGAGCAAATACTTTATGCTCTTCTGAACTTATCCGATTAAACATCCAATCAAATTTTTCTTTTATTTTTTCATACCCCTCTTTCGGAGCTTTTTCGTTTACGAACATTTCAGCATTTGTCTCAAAGTAACTTACCGAATCGGCATCCATCAAGGCATTCTGCTCTGTGTCACCGCCAATTTCGTGCTTGTTTATTAAGTGTTTTACTTTATTGATAGTCTCTGTATCGGCTCCATTTTTTTCTAAAAATTCTCCAATAATTTTAGCTCCGCCCTCAGAATGTCGTTTTAATATGTCTGGATTCAAATAATCACCCTCATTTTCTCCTCTAATTCCTCGCTCTATGTCATGCGCGTAGGCTGCAATCTTATCGGCTTCTGTAAAGTTAGGATAAAATTTTTCCATCCAAAAAACTGCGCGCTCAAAATGCGGCTTTTTACCCTTAAAAGAAGCGTCTACATATTCAACTACTTTATTAAATAGATCCATGTTAGCTGAAATGTTTCTTAATAAATAATCTTCCTGAGCCAGATTTTAAATACTTTTCAAAATCAAAAGCCAAATATTTATTTTGAAATGCGATATAAAAATCTAACTTTAATGGAAGTCTATTCGCAGTAGCTAGCACCTGACCTTTTGTATGCCTATCAACTCTATCTCTAAGATCATCTGTGCAACCTACATAATATCCATCATTACATTTTAAACTGTAAACATAATGCATATTATTAATGAAAGTCGCCTTCGCAGACCAACTGGCGGACTTTGTCACGCCGTAGGTCCGCTTCGGCGGACCGAAGGCGGAGGAGGTGGGACTCGAACCCACGAACCCCGTAAGGGGTCACAGTTTTCAAGACTGTTCTAATAGCCGCTATAGGACTCCTCCGTATGCGGAGAGGGTGGGACTCGAACCCACAAGCCCCGTAAGGGGCAGAGATTAGCAATCTCTTGTAATAACCATTATACGACCTCTCCAGCTCCCTTTTATTTTACCAAAAAAGGTGATAAAGTCAATTTAAATCGCCCTCATAGCTCAATGGATAGAGCGCAACCCTGCGAAGGTTGAAATGCAGGTTCAACTCCTACTGAGGGCACCAGATGACCCAATATGAGTATTTTGTCTGTTTAAGAGGGCTTCAAAGCCTTCTTTTGCCTTGTGACTTACCAATTTT
>CAIMDW010000005.1 GCA_903839895.1 Candidatus Staskawiczbacteria bacterium | reverse complement strand
TACTACAAACATGTTCACAGATTACTTTAGCATAGTTCCTTGGAGAGTCAAAAAGTTCAATAGAAATCCCCTTTACTCCACAATGAATAATGGTTTCTTTATCTTTCTGGTCATAAACTTTATAAACAACAGAAGGCGTTGAAATTACCAAGGTTAATCCAAATTCCCTTTCCAATCTTTCTGCAATAATTTCAATATGCAATGTTCCCAAAAATCCGCAGTTGAATCCCCTGCCTAAAGCCTCTTTCATTTCCTGCTCAAAAACAAGCGCAGGATCTTGCAATTTTAGTTTTCCCAATGCCACTTTCAAATTATCAAAATCATCCGGACTTTCAGGATACAAGCTGGCAAAAACCATAGGTTTTGGCTCTTGATATCCTGGCAAAGGCGCAACAGTCCCTTTTGTGGCTGCAGTCTGAAGTTTTATAATCGTGTCGCCCGCCGTAACTTTTCCAGGCTCCTTGATTCCTGTCGCAATATATCCTATATCCCCTGCAGTAATTTTTTCTCTAGCTGAAAAAGTCGGATTCAAATATCCCAATTCTTTCACTTCAGCAGGCGAATCGGTCGCCATCAGCTCTATTTTTTCCCCATTTGAAATTTCACCGTCTACAACCCGCACAAAAGCAATCACTCCTTTGAAAGAATCATATTCTGAATCAAAAATGAGCGCACGAAAATTCTTTTCAGCGCTTTCTTTGGGAGCTGGAACCTCTTTTAATACGGCTTTTAAAATCTGCTCTACGTTTGTTCCGTCTTTCGCAGAAATTTTTATTATTTCCTCTGGCAGAATGTCCAAAAGAGTTGAAAGTTCTTCAACAGATTCTTCCACCTTTGCGATCGGAGAATCAATTTTATTTATTACGGGAATTATTTTCAAGTTCTGGCTTTTTGCCAATTCCAAATTAGCCAAAGTCTGCGCTTGGATTCCCTGTGTTGCGTCCACCAGCAAAACCGCTCCTTCCACGGCTTCCATAGACCTTGAAACTTCATAGGAAAAATCCACGTGCCCGGGAGTATCCACCAAATTCAAAATATAATCTTTGCCTTCAAAATTGTAATTCATCCTGATGGCTTTTAGCTTTATGGTAATTCCCTTTTCCCTTTCCAAGTCCATGGAATCCAAAAACTGCGGCATCATTTTCTTAGGGTCAATTGTGCCAGTCAACTCCAAAAGCCGATCCGCCAGTGTGGACTTTCCATGGTCAATGTGCGCAATTATAGAAAAATTCCTGATATTTTCCTGCATTTTATTTGTACGAATTTGAAAACTTTTTTAAGAATGAACTAGAAATAGTTTTTAACTCCGGAGATTTTAAGTAGTGCGCCAAAGCGGCGTAAACCGCAACTCCGACTCCGCCTGAAAGTACCAGCTGTATGAAAATTCCCAAGAAAGTCTGCAAGCTGATTAAATTTCCCAACAGCTGCCTTGTCACAAAAGTGAATATGCACATTACGAAAGAGGCAATTAAAATTTTGTTCAAAGAATTTATAATCTCCCCGGTTTTCACTTTCGGAAATTTTTTGTAAAACATAAAAAGCAGCAAAACGGTCTGTAAAATTCCAGAAAGGGAGTATGCCAAAACAAGCCCTATCACTCCCACATTTTCAGCCCCGCCCAGCCGTAAAACATTCTGCAAAAAAGTATAAAACCAAGGCGAAACTTTAATCAGCCAGACTAAAAACAAGCTCATAACAATATTAAAGGCAACTGTAATAATGCTTATTATGGAAGGGATTTTTGTGTTATGCGCGGCATAAAAAGTCTTCGACAAAAATAAAATCAATTGGGGACAAATTAAATTCAGCGCCAAAACCCCAAGGCAGGCAGTTGTGAGCTTGGTGTCAGCCCAATCAAATTTGCCGACTCCCAAAACTACCCTTACAATTTGCGCCCTTAAAATTAAAATCAGCAAACTCAAAGGAACCACCAAAAAAATTATCTGGCGAAATATGCCGGAAAACTTTTTCAAAAATTCTTCCCCGTCTTCCCGCAAAAAAGCCATAGACATAGCAGGAAAAGCAGCTGTTGTCACAGAAACCGCAATGGCGTTCAGCATTATGGAAGACAAATTATTTGCCAAATTAAAAACTGCAATAGATCCTGCCATTAAAGTGGAGGCAATTGCCGTTATGGCAATAGTGTTTAACTGGCTTGCTCCCAATCCCAAAGACCGCGGAAGCATCATCTTCATTGTTTTTAAAACGCCCGGGTCTTTTATATTAAAGGACAACTTATATTTGAATCCTGAAAAAAATAGCGCGGGCAGTTGTATTAAAATATGAAAAACTCCGCCCAGCACCACGCCCCATGCCAAGCCCTGCACTCCAAACCTCGGCACAAAAAACACTATGCCGATAATAATTCCCAAATTATAAAGCAAAGGAGCCAAAGCCGTCACAAAAAATCTGTGGAACACCTGCAAAATTCCAGAAATCATATTTGAGGTTCCCAGAATAATCGGGCTCAAAAACATAATGCGCATCAGCATTATTGCCAAATCTTTCTTATGTCCCGAAAATCCGGGAGCAGTCCAAGAAATTATGGCGGGCGTGAAAATTATCAAAATCACGCAGACAACAATCAAAAAAGCTAAAAACACATTCAAAAGCCTGGAAAAATATTGCCAAGCGTCGTCTTTCGATTTAAGCATCCTTTCGCTGAAAATTGGAATTACAGCAGCCGAAATTGCGCCAAAGATTAAAATCAAAGCAATAAAATCCGGTACAGTAAAAGCCGCGTAATAAACATCGAGTTCCGAACCAGCTCCGAAAGTTCCTGCCAGCAAACGGTCGCGCACCAAGCCTAAAAGCGAACTGCAAAAATACGAGATTGCAAGAATCAAAGAAGCCGAGCTAATAGACTTTGACTGCGAATTTAAAAACTTCCTTATCATTGTCTTCTGACTAAAATAAATGGTGTCATTTCATCATCCTGCCCCATCGGGTTATCCAACAAAACCAATCTCGCCAATTTTTTATCGGCCGGAACCTTCTGGCTCATTGAAATTATTTTTATGTTTATATTATTTCCATCTATTACCACAGCAGGCAAATCAAACCTTTTTTCAATTTCCTGGCAAATCTGTTCTGGATTTTTCGGAGGCAAAACGCAGTATTCAGTATAAGGATACATGGCTGCAGGATTGAATCCGTCAATTTCTGAAACGCGTTTTCCGGCCACCATCCAAAAAATTCCTTTGATTCCCACAATTTTTCCCAACACTCCCAAAATTATGGCAACCACCATTCGCGCCTGCCCTGAAGTTTCCACGGCCACCTGCATTTTTTCTGCGCGCGAGAAACCAATGTCATCTGGATATTTTTTTACGAATTTTACAATTGTTTTTGCCAAAAATCCTGCTTTAACAGTTGAGATATGACGCACATTGTTCTGGCAGACCGAAACCACTTTTTCAGAAATTGCCAGCCAGTCTCCCGACTTTTTTTCAGGCAGAACATATGTTTCAATTGCCTTATACAAATCTTCGCCAAACTCCAACTGTTTTGTTTTTATTGCCTTCCTTTCATAATTTAAGCCGTTGACTTTTATAAGTGGATTCATAGTGAGCTAATGAATTAATTGGTTCATATTACTATTTTTTTTCGCATTTTTCTATACCTTGACAATAATTGATTTTTTGCTATAATAAAAATGTTTTGGCAAGATGAGCGATTGCCCCGCAAAGCTTTAGCTGAGCGAGGAGGAAAGTCCGAACACCAATTGCTGCGAAAGCAGCTCTAAAAATTTAGCGGCTAACGGCCGTCTGCTGTAAAGCAGAGGTGCGAACAGAAACGGCAAAATTTGAAAAGATTTTGCATCCCCCCGCGGGATAGTTTTGCAGCAATGCAAGAATGAAACGGCTAAATCCTTACTGGGTGCAAGAACAAAGCCTATATCATTGTTTCATCAGTGAAAAGGGTTAAAAGTAGTTCGCCAGAGCCAAAAAGCAATTTTTGGCCAAGACAGATAATCGCATAAAACAGAATTCGGCTTATAGTCTTGCCAGAACAACAAAAAACAGAACTTTAAGTCCTGTTTTTTGTTTGCAAAAATTTAGCAGCACTTGCACTTTGCCATTTTTGTCGCGCCTATCACTATAAGCAAAATAGGCCAAATAATGCTAACAAAGCCGGAAGTGAAAATATTCATTTCTCCCAGCAAAAATACAAAGCCGATCAACATTATGCACATAGGCACAACTTTATGATGCTTGCATGCGCAAGCTTGTTGGTTTTCCATAGTAGTATATATTATTATATCTTGGACCTTTATATTATTTTAGCATAAATATGGTCCTATTCAAAAGCCCCGCTATCGTCAAATTATCCTCCATCTGTTGGCTTGTTTTTATGAAGGCTATAGGATCCACGCGCGACTTGCCCACCCTAACTGAAAAGTGCAAATGAGGAGCCGTCACATATCCTGTATCTCCGGAATACCCGACCATCTGTCCGCGTTTTACCATATCTCCTTCTTTTACGCTGAATTCAGCCAAATGCAAATACAACGAAAAAATATCCATGCCATGATCCACAATTACCGTGTTGCCATAATTCGCCAAGCTCAAAGTGGCAACAACTTTTCCGTCGTTAATTGAATAAATTTTTGTCCTGGAAGGCGCTTTCAAATCCACTCCGAAATGCTGGACTAGCGATTTTCCAAAGTCCAAAAACCTACCGAAAGAAAATCCGCTGGTTCGCATTGAAGCCAAAGGATAAGAAAAAGAATTTGAAAAATATGGCGCATCTGTAAATTTGCCCAAATATTGCCTTATGGCCGGGTTGTCCGTTTGAGTTATGTTTCTTATGGCTTTCTCTTGAGTTATTCCGCTCTCAGAAACAATTGGCGTTTTTGCGGGCTTTGAAATTGTAAAATCTGCCGGAAGAACTTTTATATCCTTTTCCATCTTCCCCGCCAATGGAAAATTTATTTCAATTTTATAGTCGCCAGGATTCAGGTCGGCGTCAACGCCGAAAAAGGAAATCCATTCTGGCAATTTTCCCATTTTATAAAAAACTAAATCAGCATTTCCGAATTTTCCTGAAATTCTCCCATTTGACTTAATTTTTATGAAAATAGTATCCCCTTGCTTTGGGTTTTCAGGGTAAATATAAACATTCGCCGATTGATTCTGAAGGCTCAAAAAAAATCCAAAAACTAAAACAGCTACGACTGCCGCCGCTAAAATAAAAACGTAGAATAACTTTTTATTTTTTTTCGGCATTGCCGCCGGAGTTATTTTTAAAAAATTTATTCAAACACCCTTCAAATTTTTCCAAATGCTCATTTTTTACGCGAAATCCCGAAGCCTGCGCGTGCCCTCCGTAAGTCATTAAAAAACTGTCGCATTCTTTCATTGCATCCACAGAATTTGTACCCTTAGGATTTCTTACAGAACCGCATGACTCTTTATCCATTTTTTTGTAAATGAATGCGGGCTTTTCATATTTATTGCAAATCGTAGAAGCAACAGAACCCGCCAGCGTCAGCTTCCATGCAGGGTCTCCCTCGAAAATTATCGGCTCGTCGGGCTTTTGAGAAATCCTCCTTTCCACTTCGGCAATTATATTTTTTACCTGTACCTGCTTTGCCCTGTTTTTGTCCAAAAGCCTTTGCGCCATTTCCTTGCACTTTTCAAAAGACGGGCATACCAAAAGCAAATAAGATTCGTTTATGAAATCCAAAGACTCGGCCGCATTCAGCGCAGAAATTATTTTTGGCAGAGAACCTTCAAAAACTTTTCCGTCGCCCAAAATGTCTAAAAAGGCCTTGAAAGCAGGGCGAAATGTGTTTTTAAAAGACCTCAATCCCAATTCAATAATTTCCTGGTTTTGTTCCACTTGCGGAACCATGTCCGAAATTGTCCCCAGCGCGGCAAGCTCCAAAAAGCTGTTGTTTAAATTTTTTGAAATATCTTTGCCTAAGATTTCCAAACAAAGATTGTATGCGACTCCGACATCTGCCAAACCTTTAAAAGGATAAGGGTCGTCTTCCTGTTTTGGATCCACAATTATGGAGGCCGCTGGAGAACCGGCCAAAGGTTCGTGGTGGTCTATTATTATGACTTCAAAACCCATTTCATTTGCCACATCCACTTCTGTTATGTTACCAATGCCCAAGTCCAATGTCACCAAAAGCGCGGAACTTTGTCTTTTAGCATTTCCAAAGCCTTCAAATTTATCCCGTAGCCATCCTTTTCCCTGTCAGGAAAAAAGGCGCAGTCAATCTGCCCCCCGATGCTTTTAATCGCCTCTTCTAAAATTACCACCGAAGAAATTCCATCTAAATCGGAATCTCCATACAAAATAATCCGCTCTTTGTTTTGCACGGCTTTCTTAATCCTTTCTGCGGCCAATTGTATGTTTTTTATTTTCATATTATTTTCCGAGCGCTTCTATACCTGGCATCGGCAAGCCGGACAAATAATCCAGCATTGCGCCTCCTCCAGTTGAAACCCAACCGAAGTCATCCATCATACCTTTTCTGTTCAAAAATTCAACAGTCTCGCCTCCTCCAATCACCGAATACGCTTTGCTAGCAATAATTGCTTTTGCAATTTCCAAAGTTCCCTTCTCATATTTTTCATCTTCAAATTTCCCAAACGGCCCGTTCCACAAAATTGTTTTTGCCTGCATTATCTTTTCAGAAAACATTTTTGCAGATTCTTCACTGATATCCAATGCCGCCAAATCTCCGACTGGAGCCAATATTTTTTCCGGACAATCAAACTTGATATTTTTTTCTGCAACTTCTTTTACAATCAGTCCGCTGATTATCACAAAATCGGCCACCTTGCACATGCTGTTTATGAATTGCGCTTTCGTGTCCACTTTTGTCCCGCCGATTATTGCTACCATCGGCTTTTCGGGATTCTTCATAATCTTATTTAAATTTTCAATTTCTTTTTCCAAAAGCATTCCTGCGCAACTTGGCAAATATTGCGCAATTGCCGAAACCGAAGCATTTTTCCTGTGACTCACCCCAAAAGCGTCATTCACATAAATATCTCCCAGATAAGAAAGCTTTTTGGCAAATTCCAAATTATCTTCTGTCTCTTCCTTGTAAAATCTTAAATTTTCCAGCATCAAAATTTTCCCGGGCTCTAATTTGTTCGATTCCACTTCCACGTCCGGGCCGATGCAATCATCCTCTTTTTCAATGAAAACATTCAAAAGCTCCGCCAGTTTTTCAGCAACTTTATCTAATTTTAATTCTTCAGAAACTTTTCCATCGGGCTGTCCCAAATGGCTCATCAAAATTATTTTAGCCTTCTGCTCTATTAAATACTTTATGGTCGGCAAAGTTTGCCTGATTTTAAAATCTTCCAAAATATTCCCTTTCTCGTCAATCGGCACATTAAAATCACACCTTACCAGTACTCGCTTATTTGTAACACTGAGATCTTTTAGCGTTTTCATGTTTTATTATTATAGAATATTTTTACCAACTACGCCACTTCATTATTATAACAACTTTCGCAATACACGATTTCTGGCCTGTCGAGAGAATAACTGGTTTCAAATTCGTTTTGGCACCCAGGCTTCATGCACTGGCGATACCAAAGATGAAGAGGATTTTTTAGACGAATCCGCTCCGCCTGTCGGCAGAAGGGGCATAGTCTAGGTAGTGGTAAACCCATTTTCTTTAAAAATTGCAGCTCTTGCGGCACAATGCGAAACGCAGTAGCACAATGATCATTACATTTGCCTTTATGTTCGCATTCATAAATTCCTTCTGTAATTTTATATTGCTTATTTTCCGACTCGCGCCATTTAAATCCCACCTTCAAAACCTCCTCTTTTGTTTTGGGAAGATAATCTTGAGCGATGGTTTCATTATAAGAAAAAGGAGAAAACTCCGGCGGAAAAAAATCACCGTATTTATACGTGCTTCCTTTTGGATCGACATATGGCATTTCGTACATGTGCGCGATAATTTTTTGCACCAACTCTTCGTACTCTCTTTTTGTATATTGCTTGTTTAAAACGCAATAAGATTTATTTCGCAATCCTACGCACCCAAAAATATTATTGCAATCGTAGCAGTCATATGAATGAAAAATATCAAATCCTCCCCATGCCACATAAGAACCTACAACCCTGCTGGCTGTAATACTTTCAGAATCATAAAATTGCTCTGCGCCTCCCCAGGCGATTGTCGCATCATGGCCGTCTTTGGCGCCCAGTATCCTAAATCCATATTTGCAGTTTTGGGTATCATTCTTCACATTGAAGCAATATTTGCAATCCTTGGAATTTAATATGTCGTCTCCCGTTACGTTCTCTGATTTTTGTATATTGGCAAATTTGTGAGGAAATTTTAATTTAAGTTCGTTAAATTTTTCTTTCGCGCGTAAAATCCCTTCAAATGTGCTTGGGGATATTTTTTCTATTTCTTTAATGTATTCTTCGCGGGAATAAGATTTATTAAAAATATGAAAATTTTTATTGCGCAAACCCACGCATCCAAAACAGCTTGTGCAATTACGGCAGTCGTAAAGCAACCAAGAATCACTGCACGCCACGCAATTTTGGCAAAAACGAAGTCCGCTGGATTTTTCTATATCCACAGAATCATAGCAATACTCAACATCTCCGGCAGAATGCAAATCAAAACAGTTTCGTGCCTGCAAAATGGGTGAAAAAAGATAAGCGCTGTCCTCTGCGCCGTCCGAACCCCCAACCCAATAACAATTTTTTAGGTTCAAGCCGTACGAAAATTCGCTGTTTACAACATTTTTCTGGACCAGATTTGGATGCGGAATTTCGGTAAAAAGCTTATTGAATTGAACAAAAAAAGGCGCTGAAAAATCATAGTCGCGGCCATAATCCATCGGGTCCCAAGCGTCACTTCTCCAGTATTCAGCCTCATAAATTTTATAAGGAGCATCGGGAGCAAATATGGATATAATGTCAGCTCCCGTAGCGTCGCACTTCCTTTTATACAGCATTCGGTCATTCCTCCACATCATCCGCCTCATCATTCTGCAATCTGGACACCACGTCGGCGCTGGCACTTTCATTTTTTCATAAAACGCAAAATCGTCGGGCTCGATGGTAAAGTCCTTTTTGCAATTCTGACAATTTTTTGTTTCTTGTTGCATATACTTTATTATTTATTTTACGCCACTTCGCGCTGGTAGCATTCCAGGCAGGCTATTTTTTCGAAGCCAAGCTCGGGGCTGTAATAATGCTCAATTTCTTTTTTGCAGTAATGGCAAGTTCCTTTTTGCAAAGTTACCATTTGGCTGAAGGGTTTGAATCGTTCCAAAGTGCGCCAGTCAAAATGCCTGCTTGGAAGCGGAATGCCGTACTCGCGGTAAAACTGCAATTCCTCTTTGGTAATATTATAGCTCAATTTTGTTTCGGGGCACAGTATGCGCTGTTTTACAATTTCATCGCCCACCTCGCCGATTGTATCTGGCAAATCATCTCCGCTGACAATATTTTCATAGTGAGGCTCGATAATTTCTTCCCATTTTGCGCCAAATTGTACAGCTTCATCCTTTGCCATTGGATATTGCATTTGAGCTAAAGAAAGGTTGTAGCCTGCATAGGCTGAAGAAAGCGGCCAAAATTTCCCCCATTCTCCCCTATTTTTCATATCACTTTTAATTTTTTCAACCAGATTTTTATATTCTTCTTCGGTGTATTGCTTGTTCAAAATGCAATATTTTTTCTTTCTAAGCCCCACGCATCCGAAACAATATTCAGATTCCTCGCAATTATCCAAGTAAACAGAGTATCGGCATGAAGTTGTATAAAGATTACATACATTTCCGTAGCCATATTGATCCATTGAACATGTGCCGCATTTTTCTGTATTGTATGGACCTATAACATCAATATCTTCGTTTCCTCCCCAACCTCGCAAAGTATAACGGCTGTTCTCGGAATTTTCAATGAAATGGCATTGATAACAATTTTTATCATTGTTAAGAAAATTTCCTACGGAGTTTACTGCTTTGACATCGCAATTTTCGCGATGCACGGCATCTTGTCGGATATGCTGCCAAAATTCTTTTCTTAATTCCTCTATCTCCTTTCTTGATTTTAAATTGTATTCTTGAATCTTTTTTTCGTACTCTTCTTTTGAATATTGCTGGTTTAAAATGCAATATTTCTGGTTCCTTAAATTCCAGCACATAAAGCAATTCTGGCAATTTCTGCAGTCGTATAAAAATAAGCTGTCCATGCAATCTCGAGAATTGAAAGAGTATTTCAAATTATAACTTTTGAAACAATATAAGCAATCATAACAATATTCAAGCTCCCAACAATAAGTGAGGTCAGTACAATTTTTAGAACTAACCATGCGATAACTATAATTTATGGATTCACACCAGGCTCCTGACCTGGATAAATACACATCTTTTGATTCCCAAACATCATCAGTCCAGTCACAATTCAAATTCTTAACTCCGCATTGATGGGGATGTGGAACTTTTGATTGCAATTCAACAAGCTGGTCCATAAAAGGGCGCGAGGCGTCATAATCTTTTCCATAAGTTAGTGGGTCCCAGTCGTCCGAAACAAATTCTGCGCGGTCGTAAATGGGAAAAGGAACAGATTCTGGAAGGACCGTTATGATTGTTTTTCCACTCAAAGCGGACTTGGCAATCCTAAATCTGCCAAACGTCCAAAATGCCAAAAGATATTTGAATCGGCAAGTCGGACACATTGCCGGCAAAGGCAAATCCATTTTTTCATAAAACGGAATATCATCTGCCAAAATGTCAAAATCCTTTTTACACTTTTCGCATTGTTTTGTTTCTGGCTGCATAAAATTTATTTTATATTAATGGTTCTTCTGTCTTTTCTTCCGGTTTTTTGGTTTCCTCCGGGCCTTTACCTTTTCCCTGGATTATGGATTTTTCGTGCGAGCTTCTCATAATTTTTGATTCTTCCTGTTGCATAAGTTTTTGCGCCGCTTCGGCCGGAATAGTATACTTTTCACGCGACATATCAATAATTTCTTTTTTAAAAGACCTGTGATTCGGTTTCAAAACGCTTAATGTTTCAGCAGAAAAAGGATCATAAGCCTCTCCGTCAATTGTTTCTTTTATGTAAAAATTCTGGACTCCCAAGTTTACCATATCTTTGACTCCGAATATTGGTGCCATTTCAGGTTCCAATCTGACTGCATCCTCACCGCCCACGCGGAAGACAATAATAGTTCCCGTGTTTCCCAAAACCGCCTGTTGGACTTTTTGCAATAATTGGCCCATGTACTGGTGAGCAACGGTAAGACAGATGCCGTATTTTCTGGCTTCAGACAATATATTCTCAAAAGTTTCAGTCATTAAGTTATGGAACTCGTCGACATAAAGGTAAAAATCTTTTCTTTCGTCTTCAGCAAGAGATGCGCGCTCCATGCCAGCCTGCTTTATTTTTGTAATAAACATTGAGCCGAAAAAGCTGGCATTTTCTTCTCCCAATTTTCCTTTGGACAAGTTTATCAAAATAATTTTCCCTTCATTCATCAGCTTTGCCAAATCAACCTTGTTTTCTTCTTGGCCAAAAATTCCGCGCAATGCAGGGTCAGATAAAAATTGCGCCAATTTGTTTACCAATGGAATAATGGCTTCCGTATCGTACTTTTCCGACCAATCGGCAAATTCAATGGCCCAAAAGCGTTTTACCATGTCGTCTTGAATATATTCCACCACAAGCTGTCGATAATTCCTGTCGGTAAGCATGGAAATCATGCCTCGCATAGTGCCGTGAGGATAATCCAAGAGAGCCAGGCAAGTAAAGCGGAACACGTGCTCAAGCCTGGGTGTCCAGTTGGCGCCAAATTGCCTTTCTAGCACCTCAATCAAGCCCTGCGTGAGCTGGTGCTTGAAGCTTGGGTCTATATTTGCCAAGGGGTTAAATGAAATTGGATACTTGGAGTCGGATGGGTCAATAAGCACCACGTCGTCAATTCGGTTTTCCGGAATAAAATCCAAGATTGCATCAATAACATCTCCGTGAGGATCGATAAAGCAAAGCCCGTGGCCGTACCCAATGTCTTGGCGCACAAAAAGCTCCAAAAGCTTTGACTTTCCCACTCCGGATTTTCCCACAATATACAAATGCCTGCGCCTGTCCACCCTTTTTACCCCAAAAATGAACTTTTGCTCCTGCAAAGCCGCTTCATAATTGGTCTTGCCAATAAATGAGCATTCTTTGGGGTCTACTGAACCATAAATAGGCAACTCCGGTGGAGGAGGCGCCAATTTAAACCTGCGAATTCTATTGTTTTCAGCTGACATGAAAGTTTGTAATTTAAGACTTTAACTATTTTCTAATAATAGCTTTTTAAGGCAATTTTATCAATCTCCTAGTCAGTGGCAGCAATCAGCCAGTCTTTAAAGTCGCGATTCAGCCGATACAAAGAAATTGTGGCCATGCAAGGGACGCCATCTTGATAATGTTCCCTGACAACATCCTCTATATCTTGGACATGTTTGTCTATGGTCATAATAATCATGGCCGCCCCCGCAACCTCGGCGACATTTTCGCCAGCGCGAAAAAAAGAATCGGTAGGCAAAATATCCACCTTGCCCGCCATCCTCTTTTCCACCAAAAGCTTAGCAATATTTTTAGCCGTATCCAAATTCTGGCACGGCACATAAATAAAGATCATATGAATTTATGAGCAAGCGAGTAAATTCACGCCGAAATTAAAGTATAATATATCGATTGCCCTACTGCTTTAATGACGGCGATGCCTTATTCGCTTAAATAACCTCGACCTTTAAGCTACTTCTTTATTGTAGCACTCTTCGCAATAAACAATTTCCGGCCTGTCGGGAGCATAACTAGTTTCAAATTCGTTAGGACAAGGTTTATCGCCATGGAAATGTTTGGCAGTGTTTGTCGCCTGCCTGCCGGCAGGCAGGCACATGCACTGGCGGTGCCAAAGCTTGCGCGGGTTGCGCCTTGCCAATCTTTCCTGAAGCCTGCAAGGAAAGCACTTGTGCGGAATTGGCAAATTAAACTGTCGATAGAATTGAAGCTCGGCTGGGTGCAGCCTAAAAGCTGTCGCGCATCGAAAACCATGTAAACTGCAACTTATAACTTCTTTAAGAATAGAATCGCTTGCGTCGCCTATTTTTTCGGGAAGATTTTCGTGAGGCAAAGTAACTTTGTAATCCCTGGCATCGCGGTCGTGCCATCTCAATCCTTTCGCAATAACTTCATCTTTTGTCATTGGAAAATAATCCTGAGCCAAAGAATCATTATATGGAAACGGCGATATTTCAGCTGGGAAAAATTCGCCCCATTCCCCATTTTTTCTCATGTGAGCAATTATCTTTTCTTTCAAATCATAATATTCTTTTTCAGAATATTGCTTGTTTAAAATACAGTATGACTTTGCATGAAGCGAAACGCATCCAAAAATATTATTGCAATTAAAATTCAAATCAGAATACAACGCGTCGTTATTCCACCAAGATTTTGCAGAAGCTATGTTCCTATTTCCCCACCCGGAACCCTCGCCTTCATATTCCAATTCATTGTCTAAAGTTTCTGTAAGGTCCATACAATCGCGCGCTTCCCAGGCATCTTGCCCAAACTTTAAATTTTCAGAAAGCCTAGCATTGAATCCGTAATGCACGTTTTTATTTCCGCCAATGTAATCTCCCGTTGAATTTTCGTTTTTTGTATAGCTATGCTCAAATTTCACCGGTTTCTGAAGCGAAAACTCATCAAGCTTTTTTCTCAGATTATCAATATTTTCTTGAGTCCATAAAACTTCTGCCAGACGTTTTTGATATTCATCTTTAGAAAGCTGTTCATTGAACCAGCAATAAGTTTTCCCGCGCAAGCTGACACATCCAAAACAATTACTGCACAGCCGGCAATCTTTTGAAAAATACATATCGTGGCAATCCTTGTTGTCTTCCACAAAAAAACATTTGTAACAATCTCGACAGTTCAGGGATTCATACATAATTTCGCATTTGTACATCGCCCAGCAATCCACGCAATCCTTGCTTCCTTGATACCAATTTCCATACATGCAATTCTCGCTTGTGCCAGTGGCGACAACCATATAACAATTCTTGTTTTCTTCCGATTGGTTGCTGTATTCTGAATTAATGCTTTTCGAATTTGCCAACGTTATACGGGGTGTTTCAAAACGCAGTTTGGAGAACTGCTCAAAAAAAGTTTTTGAAAAATCAAAATCTCTTCCGTATGCCAGAGGGTCCCATTTATCAGACCACCAGCAATCGTTGCAATACACCGGCCCAAAATAAGCTGGATTATAAATAGAAACCATGCTTTTTTTGCAAAGCCCGCAATCGCGCTTGTAAAAATTCCATTCGTTTCGGTTTGCAATGCGCCGCTGATACCGGCAATCGGGACAAAAAGTCGGAGCTGGCACTTTTAACTTTTCGTAAAACGCAAAATCGTCGGGCTCGATGGTAAAGCTCTGCTTGCAATTTTGACATTGTTTAATTTCTCTATTCATTTTTTCATCTTAGCAAAAAACCGCATAGATTTAAAGCGGTTTTTAGTTTGATTAAAGTTTGACTGTTTCGCCCGAATCCGTTTGCTTTTCCTCTTTGCCTCCATCCTTTTTTTCCAACGATTCTTCCAGCGCTTTTTTCAAATCAGACAGATTTATTTCTTTTCTCTTCGGCTTTTCGTGGTGTTCTTCGTTACGTTTTGGATTATGAAAAGAGATATTTTCTATTTTTTGCGCTTTTGTCTGGGAAAATTCTATGCCTAAATCCGCTAAAGCCGAATCGCCCGCCTGCTTATTTGCCTGCTGGCTCGACGGCTCGGCATGCGCTGGCGCATTTGCTTGCGCAGGCGAATTATTTGTCCATTTTACCGGCTTTTCATCCTTCATTTTTTTTAGGCAAGCTTTGCAATAAACAGCGCGTCCTGGCTCTGGAGGAAAAATAACTTTCGTAGCCTTCCCGCAATTGGAACAAATGGCGTCGTACAGCTTTGTCTGATTCGAACTAGGAGATTTCGGATTATTGGATTGGTAAAATGGCTTGGAATCCTGGAGATTGGAAATATCGGGAGTGCCTTTCGCAGGAACGCTTAGAGCCTCCATATTTGAAGCCCATCGGTTAATTTCATCTTCCACCACTTTTACGCTTTTAGAATGCTTTGCCCTGGATTGCTTGATTATTTCTTCCCTTTTTTTATCGTCTTTGACAGTTGGATCTATAGTGATAGTTGTGGCTGAAAATGGCCTGGAAGTAATGCCATCTATCATCAGCTTTGTATAAACATTACGGTTATCCAAACGGATCAAATCGGTCTGCTCAAATTCCGGGACAAACTCTTTCTCTAAAAATTCCGCATCTTCCGCTCCCACTCTAAATACAGCCATAGTTCCCACATTTCCAAAAACAGCATCTCTGACTGCCGTGCTCGTATCTGTAACCAGCTGGCCGACATATTGGTGGGCAATAATCAAATCTAAGCGGTATTTTCTGGCTTCAGACAAAATATTCACAAAAGAATCTGTGGCAAAATTCTGGAACTCGTCGACATACAGATAAAAATCTTTTCTTTCGTCTTCGGGAATCCTGACTCGCTCCATCGCCGTCAGCTGTATTTTTGTAATAAGCATAGCTCCCAAAATAGCCGAATTATCTTCTCCAATTCTTCCTTTGGAAACATTGACCAGCAAAATTTTTCCGCTATTCATTATATCGTCGATATCAATGGTGTTTTTCGCCTGACCAACAATATTCCTGACAAACGAAACATTCAAAAACTGTCCCACTTTGTTTTGCACAGGAGCTATTGCTTCATTCCTATACCTCGGTTCCCATTCTTCATATTCGTTGACCCAAAATGATTTTACAACCGGGTCTTTTAAATTGTTGATGATTTTCTGCCGATAATCCCTGTCAACCAGCATTCTTGGTATGCCCAAAAGCGTGGTTCCTGGAGTGTCCAGCAAAGCCAAAATGCAATTAGCCAAAATATATTCCATTCTGGCTGACCAAACATTGGCCCAAATTTTAGTGAAAATTCCAATCAGACCCGAAGCAATCAAGTGCTTATACCTCGGATCTGGAACATCCATAATGTTGAAGCTGACTGGAAAATCCATGTCCGCAGGATTAAAATAAACCACATCATTCATCCGATGAGGCGGAATGCTGTCTAAAATTTCTTCCACAAACTCTCCATGCGGATCTATAATGGCAAGCCCTTCGCCGTTATGGATATCCTGCATTGCCATGTTCTTTAAAAACTGGGTTTTACCGGTTCCGGTTTTCCCAATCACATACATGTGCTGGCGCCTATCTTTCCTTCTAATCCCGAATTTTTGCTCGGCACCGCGAAAGTTTGTTCTGGCAACGAATGTTAAATCCTTTGGCATAAATAATTTTTTTATAATTCTTCAATCGGCAAATTCGGTGGTGGGCCGGATTTTTTCGATTCTATCTTCTGCAAAGACTGGGCAACCATTCCAGAAATTTTAAATGGGAGGTGATAAAGCGTAGCCATTTCTTCGGTGCTCAAAATAGGGCACAAACTTCGTCTGTCGGGATACAGCGGAGGAAATCTTAAAACTGCCATCCTGAACATTTTCCTGGCTCTCAAAAAAACTCTTCTCTGCCTCATAAAAAAGTGTACCCTTGGTCTTGTTTTAGCCTGAAATCTGAAACTATTCATGTTTACTGTGCTAAAATGACCCATGTAAGTTCTCAACACAATCCTGTTTGCAGGCTTCCAGTTTTCTCGTTTGGCCACATAAACTCCGCGGATATTCGTCCTAAAGATCGGCTTTTTTAATTTGTTTTCAACATTTAAAATAATCTCTCTCTCGCCGGTAGTCAGCGATATTTGTTTCTCTCCCGTTTCTTCATTCGTCTCCCAGGAATATTTTGCGCCTTCTCCTGAACCTTCTTTATTGGGACCCATTGCCAATTCTTTGAAAGTTTTAAATAAATCATCAAAAAAGCTAGTTACTTTCTTTTCCGGCCTCTGCGCAAGCTTATTAATTATCTTAGTCCCGTCTTTCATCCAATTCGGTTCATCAATATTTCCAACCGGAACAGTGGTGAACTGTACCCAATAATACTCTCCAGGGCCAAGTTTTGACATTCCTTCCAGTAAGGAAATAATTGGATCCATCCTCTTTTCTTCAGCTGAAATCCTTTCACCTTGAGGCTCAAAAAATGTATCATAAGTCTTTATTGGATACGCATCATCCTCAACTAAATCCCAGTCTTCGCCATACATATCCCATTCGTCATTCGGAACGGTGGGCGGGACCAATTTCACATAATCTGGCACTTCATAAATTTCTGCATCGGGGTAATGCCCGAAAAGCGCAGACTCAATGCTAGTGCGATGCTCCTGTAAACATCTTATATAAAAATGTATCGCGCCCTCAAGGCTGACAATTTCCCACGAACACCAGTATGGTCCATACGCCAATTCACCATCGCACCATCTCTCCCTAAAGTTTCCCACGTCCATTAAGGGCCAGATTGCCGCAAAAACATCTTCCATTGCTTTCAATGGAATTAAAATTTCTTTAGGCGGAACGACTTCCAAAACCACCCATTTCCTTTTTGTTGCATAATCAAAATCCCAGTTAAGCCACCAAATATAAACTGTCTTCAATTGCGCCATCAGCATCCATGGGAAAACAACCCACCACCAAACACGCAAAAAAGGAACCCATAAGATAATTGCAAATAAAATCAGCCACCAAAAGGGGTCCCAAATAATCTTCCTCACCCATTCCCACCAAAATAAATATTTAGGTAAACCTGCCATAGCTAAAAATTGAGAGCCCTTATTAATACGGGCAGATAGTTAAGAATGATTGAAACGATTGCGACTATAAAAAATCCTGTCAAAAAAAATTCAAATGTGAAAATTAAGGGCACCACCACATAAGTTATTTTTTTTAAGTGCCAGTAATAAATAAAAGAAAACAAAATAATGTAAAAAATCGCTGCAACGGCCAATAGAGTTATGATTCCTGTTGTGAAAACATCCATAAATTTGTCTTATTTCATTGATTATATCTTAATAAAATTTTTCAATCAATATGTAATAAAAATGCCCTATTTGGAATATTCCAAATAGGGCTTACGATAAAGCACAAGAAATTAACAGCCGTTGCAGCTACTCCCATACTGATCACAGACAATTGTCTGTTGTTTGGGCATGTCCTGAACCGAAAGCTTTAAAGTCTTCTTGGGCTTTTGCTTCGATTGTTGGTCCGTCTTTAACTGATGGTCCATCTTTTATCACCTCCCTTCTTTATAATTTAGGGTCATTTGAAAATGTCAGAATTCCAATTAGTAAGTTCTTCAAGTAATAATTCTCTAGTCATTTGGCGATGCAATTCACACATTTGTGTTACCTTCGGATTTGACGCATCCGTTGAGGACTCACGCGTGATGCTGCAACCTCCAATGCACTGTCCTTCTATTTCACAATCAAAACACTCACGTCTTCTTCCAACAACATTATCACAAATCATCTCCCGATATTTTTTCTCATTACCAAGACAACCTATTTGTTTTATGCTTCCAATACTGTTGGTGTTATAACAACATCCATAAATTAAACCGGCAGGGCTGACAGATATTGTATCTCCGCAAATAGGGGTGCAATATCCGCAAAGCTTATCAAGCGCAGAGTCATTGAAGTTGGAAAAAGGGCGATGCCAGCCTCCTGTCACATCGACTCCCTTCGTTTTCCCATACGCTCTGAGTTTTAATAACCATATTACCAACTCCTGAACAGGTATATTAAATAAGTTTATAGTGTCTGGAGTAAACCTGAGATGATCCATTCCGCGTTCAACTGCCCAGTCAACCATGCGTTCATCAATATATGGGAAATTGTCGTCGGTAACCGTTATACACATATCGACCGGGACCCCTTGATCCTTCAGATTGTCCAAACCACAAACAATACGATTGAATGTTCCACTTCCTGATTTAGTGATTCTGACCAGATCATTGACTTGTTCAAGTCCATCAATACTAGATGCGACAGAAATCTGATATTCCTTGAGTTTCTTGGCAATCTCGACAGTTATCAAGGACGCGTTCGTTATTATGGCATAACTGCACGGATAATCAAACTCGTATCGTTCTTTATAGTAAAGCACGACCCGCTCAAGAATGTCCCAGGTAAGCAATACCTCACCACCGCTAAAGGTTATTCTTGAAACTTTTTTGTCTAGATGCTTCATTAGTAATACGTATTCGTCCACAGCATGTTTAGCGATTTCCCACGACATAAACTTCTCGGGGTTATTAATCCGGTCGGAGATATCCAGGCTCTTAAAATGAATACAGTATTTACAGCGAAAATTGCATTCCTCTGTAAGCTTCAAATCTAACCGCCTAGCTAACTGGCTAGCAGAAATGACCTTCTCGTGCTCCTGAGTAATCGTTTCCAGATGTGCTCTCTCATCAAAACCATTAGGTATAATATAATGGGCTTCGGCCAAATCATTAATGACCTCTATACCATTTTCCCCAATATCATATTCATTTAGAAAGTCATTTAATGAGAGTGGGCTGGAAAAAATATTAAGCAAATCCAACGTATCCACAGAGACTCTCTTAGGATTTCCAAAAAGAGAATGCCATATTATGGCATTACCACCACCTTCAACAACTTGAACAAACCGCGATTTAATTAAAACCTCATCATTTTCAATCATAACCATACTCCTTATGAAATTTTCAAATAACATACTTTGGCTTATATTACAACTAATATAAATATTGTCAACCTATTATTAAAATTTTGCAATCAATACTGTTTTATGATAATAAGTATCTAGCACTTTGATTTAGAAGAAACCTGTTGGAGGAAAGCCATGTTTGTACTTTCTGTCGAGCGCAACAAAGAAACTGAAATCGAATTTGTCACTTCCGCGGGAGCTATGGGATATGACGGCAGGGGGCATTTATGGGAAAAGCCCTTTATATTTGTCAGACTGATCGACACTTCCCTTTTTGCCCATACGATGAAAACCATCACATTAAAGCCTCGCAAAGGAAACTTTAAGTGGTGGAATCCATTGGATTGCGTAAAACCGTATTGGCAAGACGGGAAAATTGTCGGAGCGGTAAATGCTGTCGGGCTTTCAAACCCGGGCTTCGACTGGTGGATGAAGAAAATCGGAGGCACAGTAAACCGCAATAAGTTGAAGCTGATAGGATCTCTATTCGGAGAACCCTGTGAGCTGAAAATCATGGCGCCCCAGCTTAACAACTGCGATTTAGTGGCGATAGAAATCGATGCTTCCTGCCCCAGCACGCAATGTGACATACTTACCAACTCTGGAAGAGTAATCAGATCATGCGAAACAGTAAAAGCCAGGACTAAGCATCCCGTGATTCTAAAGCTTTCAACTGTCCATGATTTGGAAAAAATCATACCGGAAGTCGATGAAATGGTTTCAGCCTACGCAATCAACAGCGTTCCTTGGGAAACAATTTTTCCTTCGCTCAAAAGCCCGTTTGCAAAATATGGCGGAGGCGGAGTTTCAGGTAAAATTGCCCAATCACACACCTGGATTTTCGCAAAGAAAATAAAATCATTGGCTAAAAAACCAGTCATTGTTCCAGGAATCTGGGACTACGCCGACGTGCCTATAATGCATGAAGAAGGATTTGAAGCATTCAGTTTCGGATCTGTGCATTTATGGCATCCATGCCGTCCTACATCAATCGTAAAACGATTACGGAGCGAATCTCTTTTTAAACTGACATAAGCCATGCGAAAGCACGGCTCTTTTTTTGCTTGTGCTGCAAAACAGTGCAACAAAAAAAACACCCGAGCGGGTGTTTTTTTAAAATTACGATAATTGGGTTTTTCTCAAAAAATATTTATCTGTTGAATCCTTGTCAAAATTTTTCTTGTTGTTCAAATTCATCAAGACTGTATTTTTTGCAACCATCCTCTGGGACAAAACCTGTTTTACAATTTCATCCTTATGCATCGATTCATTCTTGTCTTTCAAAACTTTTGTAATTATGTCTTTGATAGTTCCCGGAACATATCCCCATTCTGACAACGCATAAGTTCCCCTGCCCACCAAAACGAATCTTGCGTCTTTGATAAGCTCATTATGGACTGTCTGCGGATAAGTTTTTTTATTTGGCATATTGTATTCCAACCCATCAATCATTTTTGCGACTTCTGTAAAATGCAAAGGCTTGCCATGCTTTTTAAAAACCAGGAAAGCTTTATCTTTGACTCCCCTTGGCTTGATTTCAGGCCATTCCACCAATCCCAAAGCCCCTTCCTTGTTTGGCTGTATCCTTTTTGAAATTTCCAAATATGACAATGTCGCAGGCTCTGACAATCCCTGAGTCGAGGAAACTTTTGCATAAAATTCTCCCATTGGGACGGGCTTGCCGACTTTCTGCAATTGCAGAACTAAAATGTTCAAAGTATTTTTAACCTTGTCTTGTGCGCTTGGAATATTGGCCCAGAAATAATGATAGTCTTTCTTTTCAGCAACTTTGGAAAACTGCTCGCCCAAAGTAAGCAAGAACAAAACATAAGGCTTCTGGTTCTTTCCGCCCAAGTCTGACAAAACCCTGTCTTCCTGCTTAAATCCGCCCTGTTTGCCAAAATAGTCGGCAAAGTCGGCATAAACAGCGTCTAAAGTTTCTTTATTATTTTTCCTTACATAAGAAAAACCGGCTTCTTCAATCTGCCTAACCCTTTCTCTGGTAATTCCCAAAGATTTTCCAATGGATTCCAATGTTTCCAATTCGCCTGTTTTCACTCCGAATCTCCTATCAAAAATATCCTTAGTTTTTGGGCTAAGGCCTTTGGTGAACTTTTGGTAAAGTTGTTTAAATTTTGTATTTTCCATATGTTCTATCTATTATGCTATCCTACCATATTACTTTTTTGTTGTCAAGGCTTCCCTCTTATACCAACTGACAAGCAATGGGCTGGCAATAAAAATTGAAGAATAAGCTCCCGATGTAATCCCGATTATCAAAGCCAAGGCAAACCATTTGAGAGTTTCCCCTCCCATGAAAAACAGGAATAAAAGCACGAATTCCACGGTTAAAACAGTTGAAATTGATCTGCCTAAAGTCTGTGTCAAGCTCCAGTTTACCGTTTCTTCAAACTGCCCCATGCCTCTCCTTAATATGTTTTCCCTTATTCTGTCGAAAATGACAATGGTATCGTGCACTGAAAAACCCAAAATAGTCAGCAAAGCTGCCATAATTGGAATGGTAATTTCCACATTGTAAAAATGGCCCAAAATGGAAAAGACTCCGATTGGTATCAAGACATCATGAAACAAAGCCACTAAAGACGTAACTCCATATTTCCATGAAGCCACTGGCTTTGAAACTTTCCTAAAAGCGAAAGAAATATACAAGGTGATTGCCACCAAAGCCAGCACGATGGCGAGCTCTGTGGCATTCCTTAATTCCTGTCCCACTGAAGGCCCGATGTATTGGAAGCTCTTTTCAGATGTCGGGGTCAGCTTGTTTAGCTCGGCTAGAATTTCCTGATGGGTGGCTTCGTCTACTCCCTTAAACTGTAAAATTGCGCCGTTGCCTGAAGTCGGTTGAACAGTGATATCTCCCAAGTTGAAGGATTTTAAGGCATTTTGAATAACCTCGTTTGACGGCTTGGATTTTGTAAAAGCAACCTCCATATTGCTTCCGCCCGCGAATTCAATGCCGAACTTCAATCCAAACATGAATAGAGAAACAATTGTGGCCACAATCAAAACCCCTGAAATTATATAATAAATTACCGAATATTTTGTGAAATTGAATTGCATAATTTTTTGGTTTTAAATTAAAGCAGCCACTTGGCTTTTTCGGCCCATTGGCCAATAAAAACCTGCAGGAAGATCCTGGTAATGAATATTGCCGACAGCAAAGATACGATAATGCCCAACGCCAATGTGAAGGCAAATCCTTTTATAAAAGAAGTTGCCACAAAGAATAATATTGCGCACACAATCAAAGAGTTGAAGTTTGAGTCTCTGATAGAAGGCCAGGCCCTTTTGAATCCTTCATTGATTGCGTCAGACAGGCTTTTGCCGGCTTTTATTTCTTCCTTCATTCTGGCGAAAATAAGAATATTGGCATCAACAGCCATACCTATTGAAAGAATAAATCCTCCAATTCCTGCCAATGTCAGGGTTACAGGAATCAGTTTAAAAATAGCCAAAGTCAGAACAACATAAATTGCTAAAGCAATGGAAGCCAGCAATCCTGGCAGCCTGTAAAATACAATCATAAAAATCACCACTGCAATCAATCCGTAAATTCCCGCCCATAAAGATTGCTTCAAAGAAACTGTTCCCAAAGTAGGCCCAACCGTTTCTTGGGAAATCGGGCTTCCAATCTTTACCGGCAGAGCTCCAGAATTAAGCCTGGAAGCCAAGGTATTTGCGACTGTTGTGGACATGTCTCCGGTTATAACCGCTTTTCCATCTGTAAGTTTGTCCTGCACAATCGGAGCATATAAATCCTGCGAATCAATTTTACCATCGCCATTGGTGTCTATAATAGAAGCCCCGTCCAAAAATATTGCCAAAGGCTTTTTAATATTCCTTCCCGTTATGTCTGCAAATATTTTTGCTCCATCACCATTGAACTGCAATTGGATTTGAGGCTTATAGGTTGTAGGGTCGAAAACAACTGTTGCTTTTGTCAGATATTTTCCGTTCAAATCTGTCGGCTTAAAATACGGATTCTGCAAAGCCGTTTGCCAGTTGGCAATTTTTGTAATGTCCTGTTTTTTGTTCTGCGCGTCCTGAATTTGTTTCATTACATCCAGAATTTGCTGAGTTTCCTGCTGAGTCCTCTGCTCGTCAAATTCCAAAAACGGAGTCTGCCCTATCATTTGGATTGCCTGTTGGACGTCTGTAACGCCTGGCAATTCCACTAAAAGCCTGTTTTGGCCTTGTATTTGCACTATAGGTTCAGAAACTCCAAACATATTCACTCTCCTTTCAATTACATCCCTCAAGCCCGACATTGCGCCTGTTTTGTCGGTAACCGAGCTTAAATCGGCTTGGTAGGTCAAACTGACTCCCCCTTGCAGGTCCAGCCCAAGCACATACGGCTTCACTGGGAAATGCGGAAAAGTCCAGCCCATTTTGTGGTTTACGGAATCTATTCCCTGGTTAAAATAATTAGGATACGCAAAAATCCCGGCTGATATTGCCAAAACGACCACCGCGATAAACACAATGTATTTCTGCTGCATTTTGTTGAATTTAATATAGCACAATTATAGCCCCACTCGCCAAAATAGTCAATCGTCCGCTTAAAGCTTCTCCAAAATTTTAAGTTCCAGGCTTCCCGTAGCTGTTTCGTAAACTGCAAAAGACGGCTTGTAAAATTGGCCTGCCAATTCTCCTGGATTTATCATGTGGGTTTTACCAACTTTCTCATCCCACGGCCTGTGTGTATGGCCGTAAAAAACCATATCAAATTTTACCGATTGTGCCAACTTTTTTGCAGTATCGGGAAAATGCGCAAAAGCAATTTTTTTATTATCAATTTCCAACTCCATTTTTTCCGGCAAATCCAAATTAAAATCCGCGTTTCCTTTTACAAATTTAATTTGCCCGCCAAAAAGTTTTCGCGCGTCATCAATCATTTCCTGGCTGGAAATATCCCCGCAATGCAAAATCACCTGGATATTTTCTTTCTTAATCCACTCGATCGCCTTCTTGAAATTAGCCCAGTTATTATGCGTGTCTGAAACAATTGCTATTTTCATTTTTTGTAAAATTATAATTCTCCGTCAACTTCTTTATTCAATCTTTCAAAAAAATCTACCATAAAATTATGCCTGTCTTCTGCGATTCTTTTACCTTCATCAGTTAAAATTTTATTTTTCACATGCCTCAATTTTATCATATACTCCCTATACGCCGTATCGTCTATTGTATATTGCGCTGTGTCATCATAATTAACATTTTTATCATGCACTTTTGCTCCCAAATATCCAGCGAAAGAAAAGTCCCTGCCAACGCCAATAGCTCCAATGGAATCTATTTTGTCAGCATCAAATAAAATCTTTGCTTCAATCGTTTGAGGTATTTTGTCGTTTCTGAACCTATGCGATTCTATGCAATGCAAAATATTATCTATTTTTTCTTTCGGTAAACCAGAATTATCTAAAATTCCTTTTGCTAAAAAAGCACCTCTTTCTGCATGGTCGATTTTTCCATTTGAGTCATCTTGGTCTTTCCTTCCAATGTCGTGCAAGATTGCCGCTAATCCTAAAACTTCCAAATCCGCATTTTCTTTTTTGCCGATATGCATCGCCAAATTGCAGACTCTTTCCGTATGCTCCCACTCATGACAAGCATTCACGCCAACAAAAAACTTTTTCGCTTTTTCTTTAATTTCTTCCAGCATAATTATTTTTCTAGATATTCAAATCTTTTTATTTTTTTGCCGTTTCGCTCAACTTCTTCTAAAAACATTTTTATAGGCCTTATCCATAAATGGCCGATGTGCTTACCATTGATGTGCTTATAAACCACAAACTCTTCTAAGTTTTCACTGTGAAGAGCTTTGCCGATTACTTCCACCAAATCTCCTTTAAAATGCCTGTATTTTCCTATTTTAATTTCCATTATTGAAAAATTATTCTGAAACGCAATTGTTAAAAATACTAACTTGATTGTTATAATTTGAAATAATTTTTTTCGTGTCGCTCGACAAAGCTTCATACTGCGCTACCAATTTATTATAATCGTCCGCCATTTGACTGTAAGTCGGTGAAGTTTGGTCTAAACTGTCAATTTGTTTTTTATTTGTGCCAAGCTCTGAATATAAAAAGTCTAACTGTTGCTTGTCTGAATCTATGGTATTTTTTAAAATATTGTCTGGTGAAGGACAGGCTGACAGCGGAAAGCCGAATTCCTGCACTCCCATCCAGACAGTTTGGCCCTGGTAAGTGCCTTTAACAATTGCCACCCCAATTTCCGTATATCTATTATTTAAAATATTTGCCCTATGACCCGAACTGGCCATCCAATCATCGACAACTTCTTCCTCTGAGGAAAAATTCCCTAAGATTAAATTCTCACCCGCCACTATGAATTCATATCCATGATTCTGGACTAATTTTCCAGGATCAAGCCCCAAGGGCGAAATATGCTCAAAATATTGCTTTTCAAACATATCGCTGGCCTTGGCCGAAGCCGCCTCATCAAGTCGTTTATTCTCTATTAAAGCTGGCAGACTCCCATTTTGATGCCTTTGGACATTCGTCTGCAAAATTATCTGACTCTTGAGCAAATCAACTTGTTTCTCCGCCCCCAGCACCTGCAGAGGCGGCGGAGTGAGCATTTGCTTTCCAACTTTTGAAATAACTGAACCAATGTTTATTTTTTGCATTTCCGCAACTTGTTTGTTCAAGCTGTCGTAAAACTCAAAAAAGTGCTCTTTAAGCAATAAGCCGGCGGCGAATGCCGCAACAATCAAAACAAATATCGCGATTGTTTTAATTTTCATAATTTTTCCGAAACTTTAACCGCCTCGAATAATCTTATGCCACCGTTTGTTGAAACCTATTTCCTATTTCTTTTCCTTCGTTAATTTTTGATGCTCTTGGGTATTCAACATTCCGCACTTTTTCCATTTTTTACCAGAACCGCACGGGCATTCGTCATTTCTCCCAATTTCTTTTTTTCCAGATTCAACGGCGTGCGATTGCCTGGCCGGTTGAGCGCTTGCTTGAATTCCGGCTTTCATTATATTATCTGCAATATTGGCATCAATAGTTGCCAGAAGCTGCCCGAATGCTTTATGCCCTTCATTCTTATATTCTACCAGAGGATCTCTCCCTCCAAAAGCCCTAAGTTTTACAGAATCACGGATATGGTCCATATATGACAAATGTTCCTGCCAAAGCATATCCAAAATCCGCAGGCTTATAATTTTTTCCATCTGCCTCATATTTTCGACTCCCGCTTCTTTTTCTTTTTTATCGTAGTCTTCTTCTGTCAAACCGGCTTTTTTAAAAATTTCCAAAATTTTCTCTTTTAAATCCTGGCTCTCCAAAACTTCTTTTCTTCTTTTATATACGATTTCCCTGTGCTTGTTTAAAACATCATCATATTCCAATAAATGATGCCTGGCGTCAAAATTAAAACCTTCAATTTTCTGTTGGGCGTTTTCAATTGCCCCGGAAACTATTCCAGCCTGTATCGGTTCATCTTCCGGCATTTTCAAAGCGGTCATCAGATTCTTTATTTTATCTCCGCCGAAAATGCGCATCAAATCGTCCTCTAAAGACACAAAAAATTGAGTACTTCCCGGATCTCCCTGCCTGCCCGACCTTCCGCGCAGCTGATTGTCGATTCTTCTTGCGTCATGCCTTTCTGTTCCAATCACGTGAAGGCCGCCCAAATTTTTAACTTCTTCTGCGCTTTCTTTTGTTGCGGGATTTCCGCCCAAAATAATATCCACTCCGCGCCCTGCCATATTTGTAGCAATAGTTACAGCTCCCTTTTTACCTGCTTGAGCAATTATTTCTCCTTCTCTTTCATGGTTTTTAGCATTCAAAATATTGTGCGGGATGCCTTTTATTTCAAGCAACTTTCCTAAATATTCATTCCGCTCTACAGATCTTGTGCCAACCAAAATAGGCTGGCCTTTTTTATTCAGTTCTTCAATATCTTTTATTAAGGCTGTAAATTTTCCGCTTTCAGACTTATAGACCTTATCAGCAAAATCCTTCCTTACCGTAGGCTTGTTTGGCGGAATAGCCACAACTTCCAATTTATAAACTTTGTCGAATTCTTCAGCCGAAGTCAAAGCGGTTCCTGTCATGCCTGATAATTTCTTATACATGCGAAAATAATTTTGGAAAGTAATTGTGGCCATTGTTACGGATTCGGGCCGCACAATTACATTTTCTTTTGCTTCAACCGCCTGGTGTAATCCGCCAGACCATCGACGTCCTGGCAAAATCCTGCCGGTAAATTCATCAATAATCAAAATTTCTCCGCCTTTTACAGTGTAATCGCGGTCTTTCAAAAATAAGGCTTTGGCTTTCAAGGCAGACTCCAACTGATGAGTCGTAATAATGTCGTTGTCCAACCACGGGTCAAAACCCAGATGTTTCACCAAATTGTTTTGGCCCTGGTCTGTGAAAGAGACTGCTTTCATTTTTTCATCCAATTCGTAGTCAATTCCCTTTTCCAAAGGCGAAACAACTTTCGCAAAAGTATAATATTTTTCTGTAGATTCATCGGCTTCTCCGGAAATAATCAAAGGAACCCTGGCTTCATCGATTAAAATAGAATCCACTTCGTCGACAATAGTAAAATTGAATCCGCGCTGGGCTTCCTGCGACAAATCATAAATCATATTGTCTCTTAAATAATCAAATCCGAATTCATTGTTGGTCCCGTAAGTTATGTCAGCTGCGTAAGCTTCTTTCCTCGAAACCGGCTTTAAATAATCCTGCACAATTTTAAAACTTCCAATTGCATCCCTCTCTTTGTCTTCTTCTGAATTTTTATATGCTTCGTCATATACATAGCCGGACTCGTTTACGATGCATCCTGTAGAAAGTCCCAAGGCGTCATAAACTTGGCCCATCCAAACCATATCCCTTTTTGCCAAATAATCATTTACAGTCACAATATGCACGCCCTTGCCTTCCAGCGCATTCAAATAAGCCGGCAAAGTGGCGGTTAAAGTCTTTCCTTCTCCAGTGCGCATTTCAGCGATTTTTCCCTGATGCAAAATAATTCCTCCCACCATTTGGGCGTCAAAGTGCCGCTGGTCCAAAGTTCGCTTTCCAGCTTCCCTGACCAGCGCAAAAGCCTCTGGCATAATTTCATCAAGCGTTTCCCCGTCAGCGATTCTTTGCTTGAACTCTTTCGTTTTTTCTTTCAATTGGTCTGCAGAAAGATTTTGAAATTCAGATTCAAACGAATTTATTTTCTGAACAACTGAATCCAGGCTTTTGACAAATTTCTCGTTGGGGTCTCCAAATATTTTTGATAGTATGCTCATATATATAGATTATACGAAAAAAGGCATTATTTCAATGAGATAATGCCTTATAAAATTCTTCGGGAGTTTTGCCAGCCGAAAGCTTTTCCATCGGGCACAAATCTGTTTTGTCTTTATTTAAGATATTCGGATAAGTTTTTTCGAAATAAAATTTGATTCCCCAGTCATCTAAAACTTTTACGGCAGTTTCACTTCCCGCATCGCCATAAATTTCCTTGGCATTTGAAAGAATCATCAGGAAAGCCGCAGCCCTGCCGACAATTTTATCAAATACAACAATATCCTGATATTGCGTGCAATCTTTATTCAAAAAATCAAGGAGTCCTCGGACTCCTGACTCTTTAGATTCGTAAATTAATTTTCCTTGGCTGAAAATTTGGAGTTCTGAATCAGACTCCAGAAATTTCTTAAACTCTTTTTTCAAAGACATATTTTTGCGAAAGCAATACGACCGCCGGAATTAAGATTATCTGCAAGATTATTCCCTGCCAGCTTTCAGTAATAAAAGCTGTTAAGCTCATTTTTGTGAAAAGCATAATATAAGCTATCCTTGCCAACCTTCCCAAAACCATGGCTGAAACCAGCGAAACAAAAATATTCATTTTTTTCTCGCGCAAAATTCCAATAGCCAATCCATAAACGGCAATTTCCAATATAACCTGAGGCAAAATCATTGCCGGAGGCATGTGGGTCAAAGCGAAGCTAAAAATGACGCTGAAAAGTCCCGTGACCAATCCGACTTGCCAGCCCAAAAGATAACCTGCAATAAGCACGAAATATTGTATTGGCAGCCATTCCGGACCCGCCAAATTAAACTGGTGCGCAATTGCCGGAATTGCTACGGCTGCTGTAATAAAAGCTGCTGAAAAAATATAAGATTTAAACTCGGTAAAGCTTAATACTTTTGGCAATGACTTAGTTTGAGTATTCATATTCTACAATACGTAATTAATTATTTTATAGGCAAGCTTAGCGGCTAAAAAGTCCGGAGCGATTAATCCGGGAATCGGGCAAAGTTCAACGATATCTGCCCCAATTATTTTCTTCTGCGAAGCCACTTTTCTTATAATTTTCAAAGTTTCATACCATCCAAGACCTCCGGGCTCCGGCGTGCCGGTTGAAGGCATAATTGAAGGATCAAACGCATCCACATCAAAGGTAAGATAAACATTCTCATCTAAAGTATATAATAATTCATCTAAGTTCCATTTTTCCTTGTCTTTCGCCCAAAATATCTTTATCTTATTTTGATTTTTTTTGTAAAAATCAAACTCGCTTCCCTCGCTTTTTTCATTGCTGATATTCCTTATCCCTACGGAAACCAAATTTTTGACATTTTGTATTTCTAAAACTCTTCGCATAGCTGAGGCATGCGAAAACTTATTGCCTTCATAGCTGTCGCGCAAATCGGCATGCGCATCAAAATGCAACACTGAAAATGTCTTATAACTTTCCGCAACCCCTAAAACTCCGCCGATACTGATAGTATGCTCTCCTCCTAAAATTATTGGAAATTTCCCTTTTGAAACAACCTCGCCCACTTTTTTTACCAAAGGATCGAATAATTTTGCTTTTGTTTTGCCCGGCATAATTTGAGGCAGAGTGGCTACACCGATCTCTTTGTATGCCTCTCTCTCCAATTCCTCATCAAATAATTCAACTTGCCCAGAAGCTGAAATTATTGCTTTGGGACCCAATCTAGTCCCCTTGCCGAATGTCGTGGATTTTTCAAATGGAAAAGAAATGACAACAGCTTTGGAATTTTCAAAATCAGAGTATTGCGAAGATATGTCGAGAAAATTTTTCATTATTTTACTTTTTTTTATCCAGTCTTTCCATCACTGCCTTTAAGATAATCGGCCAAGCTATGGTGGCGTCAGCAATGACTTCAGCATAACGTCCGCCTTCTTCAGGCGGTACCATTTTCCCCCAAGAAACGCCTTCAGAGTATGTGCACCCCGAAAGTCCGCCCCAATGCACAGGTTCGGGACAAATGCGCACGCCGTAGCTATATCGGATATGCCCTCCTCCTTGACCTACGCGCTTGTCGACAATATCCAAATATGGCGCCACTTGCTGCGCCCAATTCCTGGGCACGCCTCCTCCTATTGTAAATATGCCTATTCTTTTCTGCTTTTTAATTGTTTCAGCAAAATGTTCCAAATCATCATATTCGCTTGTCCTGAGAATCGGCTTGTTTATTAATTTTTGCTTGCGATTGAAAATTGCAAGATCGAGATAAAATTCTGAATCAGTGAAAGCCGGTATAAATACGGGCACTTTTTTTTCATATGCGCTTTTTAAGATCGCCCGCTTATTGCCGACTGTTTCTTTCAAGTAATTTCCAACTTCGCTTAAAATTTCATAACTTCCATAACTTTTCTCAAGATCCATTTTTTTGAAAATTTCAAAAAGAATCAGTTCCAAGTCATCAAGATTTTTTTCAAGCTCAATAGTATCATAAACTCGATTATATCCGCAAGAAAAAAGTTTTTCATCCGGCATTGAAGGGTTGTGCTTAAAATGCGTCATTCCAAAACCCTCCACCATGCCATGTGTCATCAAAGCTCCGGTCGAAACAACTGCGTTTACCATCCCCTTATCTATCATGTCGCAAATCAAAAGACCCATCTTAGCGACAGTCATAGCTCCAGAAAGAGTTAAAACAACAAAACAATCTTTATCGCGTACCATAGCTTCCAATATATCGGCCGCTTCACCCAAGCTTCTGCCCGCAAAAGCAGTCTTACTCATAGCTCGGACCAAATCATCAACCGATTTTATTTTCGATAAATCCAAAGACTCCAAAGGCTCTAAGCTGTCGGAAAAACCTGTATGCTTTAAATCGCGGATAGGTTTATTTTTTTCTGCCATTTGTTTAAAATTTTATTTGACTTCTAAAACTGGCGCAGAATTTATTTCCGGCACCGGAGTAATTTCCGGGATAGCCACAACTGATTGGTTTTCAACGGAAGCATTTTGTTCAAAATTAGGAACTGGAGTTTCAAATTTGCAGAATACTGCAACCGAAACCACAGTAGTCCATAAGCCGTCTTTATTCCCCTGGGCAGATTGAGTCACATTTGTCGTGCGTATGATTTTTCCAGAAGCTTTATAAGTTTCTTCCCTTTCATCCCATGCGCTTTCTGGATTAAACTCTATTCCTAGAGTTGTAGCCAGCATCGTGGCCGCCAAATCTTCTGCCACATCTCCAGTTTTTTCATCCGTCTCACCAAAAGGATGGTGTTCTGAAAGATAGCCGTACTGCTGAGTATTATCAGTCGGGACTGCGCAACCCACAGAAGCAGCAATTAATCTATTTGGCTCATTCGTTGCATTACGAGCCATAACGCAAAAAACAATTTCGCCCGGATTCAACATTTCCAAGCCTTTTTCTTTGGTTATTTTTTGGCATCCAGGAGGCATGATTGAAGAAACTGTAACTAAGTTAAATTTTTCAATGCCCGCATTCCTCAAAGCCATTTCGAAAGACATGAGTTGCTCTTTTGCAATACCTACACCTTTCGTAAAAAACATTTTTGATGGTACCATTTATTTTTTTTAAATTTTATTTTAACTTTATATTATTAAAAATTAATGTCAATATGTGAATTGAATTATTTTGAAATATTTTTTTCTTTTTTCATCTGCGGCCTGCGATTTTTATCAATTTTTTTGAATTTATACTTTTCAATTTCTGTTTTCATCTCATCCCTAGTTTTCACAATTGCCTTAAATAATGTATCTCCGTTTGAAGAAACTGTTAGATTTTTCCCAGGCAGAATAATTTGCGCTTTGACAGAAAAAATATCTCCTTTCTTATGGTGATTGCCCTCCTTATCCATTTCAATAAAAACTTCTGCCAAAGTTTTAAGATTTTCAGGAGTATCTTTTTTAAGGATGCTTATAAATTTTTTTAGAGTTAAAAATTTTTTTTCTACAAATTTTTCAATATCCGCGGTATTGTCAAAATTTTTTGTTTTTATAATGATTTTCATAATGCTAATACGAAATTAATATTAAAACCCGACAAATTGAACCTCGGTTTCAAGACTTACGCCAAAAACTTTTTTGACTTTTTTCTTCGCCAAATTCATAAGAGCAAC
>CAIMDW010000004.1 GCA_903839895.1 Candidatus Staskawiczbacteria bacterium | reverse complement strand
CTTAAATAATATAGAGGTGATAAATGGCGATATTTTAAAATTTAAAGACATTCCCGAAAAATATAAGCTGGTTGCCAATATCCCTTATTACCTGACTTCCCCGCTAATCAGAAAATTCTTGGAGGAAAAAAATCAGCCTGAAGAAATTGTCTTGATGCTGCAAAAAGAAGTGGCGCAAAGAATCTGTTCGAAAGTTCCCGATATGAATTTGCTGGCCGTTTCTGTACAATTTTATGCAGACCCAAAAATTATTTCCTACGTTTCAAAAAATAGCTTTTGGCCTTCGCCAAAAATTGATTCAGCCATAATAAAAATAATTCCAAAAAAAGAAAAGCCGGAGGTTAAGCCAGATTTGTTTTTTAAAATCGTAAAAGCCGGATTTGTCCAACCACGAAAACAGCTGGCGGGAAACCTTGCCAAATCTTTAAGTCTGGATAAAAAATCCGTCAGCTCGTGGCTTTCAAAAAACAATATTCAGCCAACTCAGAGAGCTGAAACATTAACCATTTCAGACTGGATTTCCTTGACAGCCAATTTTACAGTGGTATTGTTAAATTAGACATATTGGGAACTGTTTATTTCCTAATATTTTAAAACCTATTATCCAAGGAGGATAAAAAACATGTCGACCATCACCCTGTCAGAATTGTCCGAAAAAGATAAAGAATCATTATTCAAGGAAATGGCGGAAAAAAAACGGATAAACGGCCCATTTTTTATTTTGGTGCTTCTGCTTATCATCTTTGCTTTATTCGCTTTCGTATTTCCTGATACCATTCTGCGGCGACAACAATCTGCCACAAGCCAAGACCAATCATTGCGCTGGATGGGTTCAGATGAACCGGGAAAAATGGTCGATCGAATAATGAGTGCCAAAATCCCGATAAAAATCGCGAATCCAAATGATAAAAAGACGCCAGCTAGCCATTGACTTAATCGAATAGAATATTAGTTAGATCAAATGCTCTATAAGGGTAATTCCTTCGGAGCTTTTTTATTGTTAGTTAATCCATTGACTCTTGTTTCTAAATTCGTGTTATAATGAATAAATATGCTGGATAGCAATTCTTATTTATATTTATTTGTTTCAATCGCCTGGGTATTTTACATTTTTAATTCTTACAGCTCAAATAAAAAAATCAAAAAAGCCATACCGGATAAGCACGATAAAGCGTGGCCGCTTACGATTCCTTTTTATATTTTCTTTTATCTGACAATTTTTTTTACAGTTGAAAGGCTGATAGAAAATAATGCTGGCAACTTGCCAGCATTAAGCACATTCTTTGTTTTTATAGGAGTATTCTTTTGCCTGTTTTCCATTATTTTTTATATTTATGTGAATTTTTTCGAGGAATCTTTTCCGAGCTGCATAGCGACGAAAAACAACAAGAGCCTTGATAGCATATATAAATACGTCAGGCATCCTTCATATTACATATTTTTTTCAATAACATTCGGAAGCGCCCTATGCTTGCTGAGCCCGTCGTTATTCTTTTTCGCCTGTCTAAACCATATTTGCCTTTATTTCCATTACATGATTGAAGAAAATCAGATTAGGAAAACAAATTCAGACTATGACAGTTATCTTAAAAAAAGCAACCGGTTTTTGCCGAATTTTTTAAAAATATAATTACAAGTATTTATGGTCAAAAATTTATTCACAAAATATTACGTGTTTAAAGAAAAAATCAAAGATTTTTTCTCGCCGATTTTTGACCCTGAAAAAAAGGAAAAGGGATTGGCTCTGACAATTTCTGGAACTTATCTTTTAGTGGGGGCGGTAGTCGCTTTGGGTGGGGTATTATGGGGAGCGCATAAAGTTGGGCAAACAGTGTCTGGCGCTCAAGCAGATTTTAAAACCAGTTTAGTTTTAGGGCTTGGATATTTCCTTATGAGCATCGGTCAAGCTGCTTTTTGGCTAGCTTCAAAATCTCTGGTATATGTATTAAGCTCTGATTTTGTAAAGCGCACAATTACCAATGACCCGACTTTTTCATTGGTTTGGGGAAGAGTCAGAGATCTTGCTGACATGATTGTTGTTTTGGGTTTTGTGATTGTGGGAATTGCCACAGCTTTAAGGATCCAGGAGTATGCCGCAAAAAAAATCCTGGGAAGGATAATTGTTGTTGCTCTTTTAATCAATTTTTCAGGATTATTTTGCGGAGTTATCATAGACGCTTCAAATATAACCATGAATGGGTTGTTAGGAAACGAAAAAACCAGCCAAAATGTTGATTCATTGTCTAACGCTATTAATATTTATGTGGAAAATTCGCTAAATAGCACGGGGAATAATCCAGATTCTGTGAAGGTAGCCAACGAAAATATTGTAAACGATCCTGGTAAATTTTTATTTGCCTGTGCAATGTTCATGGTTATTCTATTATATGCGGCTTATACTTTTGCAATTATGGCCATTTTATTTGCGGCCAGATATGCCATACTTGCAGTACTTTATATACTTTCGCCTATTGCTTTTGCTTTTTGGATGTTCCCTTCTTCCCGTCTGAAAAAATATCAGTCGGAATGGTGGGATAATTTTTTGAAATGGAGTTTTGTAGGAGTTTTCGGTTCGTTTTTCATTTATTTAGCTACTCAAACAATTGTGGCGGGAAACACAACCGGTGACGTAAATATTTTTCTCCTGTTTGTTTCATTCATTTTCCTTATAGTCGGTTATAAAATGATTCGCAAAACCGGCGGAATCGCCGACATTGCGGCGGGAGCCGTAAGAGGAGCTGTGACCGGCGGAGTTGGATTTGCCATGGGAGCGGCAGCCGCAGGAAGCAGCGCAGCATTGAAGACAGCAGATAAATGGACAGGAAACAAGGTTTCAAACGCGGTTCAGGCTTCAAAAGACCGGCTGGGCGGATTTTCAGAAGTTATGGGCTGGAAGCAGGAAGGCTCAACAGCCGCCGCAAAATCCCAGCGTGTGGATAAAGCGGCAAAAGACATATCAACGCAATATTCTGCAGCTAAAGCTTCAGGCGATATAAACACGGTAGATAGGATACAAAAAGAAGCTATGATTGGGCGAGGTTTGCGTGGCGGCGCTGCTATAAAAGCTGTTTCAGATAATAATGATTTGACCGATGCCGCAAAGAAATTTGGCGGAGTAAAAATAGCTGACATGACAAATGTGACTGAAAATGAGCAGGCCCAAATAAATCAAAGGATGATGGGAAGGATTAAATTCGGGGAAGTGTTGGGAGCCACTGGCGTCAGGTCCCAAGAGGAAAAGAAAGACCCGAACAAGCGCGCCGATAACGATTATCTAGTCAATGAAAAGCTTAGGGGCAAATTTAATGTTGGCATAAAAAATGCAACTTCAACGCAATTAAACACAGCCAAAGAAGAAGTTACCAAAGACGGATATGAAAGGGCCAGTGTCCAAGATATCAGGGATTACAGCATTCCTACGCTTAAATCCGGCAATTTTGCAAAATATACTCCTGTCAAAAAAATGACAAAGGCAATGGAAATGACGTCGGGAGCTAAAGCTGATGCTATATCTACTAGCAAGGACACATTAATGAATGAAATGAATAAGCTTAAAACAAAATATCCGAGATTATTAGACCCCTCTGATGCTGGAGTGGGCACGCCGATGGAAGCGATTGAAGAATATAATAAACTGGATGAAAAGAGGAACGAAATGATAGCCGCAGGATTATAAAATTAAATTTTTAATTATGGAAAAAAGAATAATTTTTGACCTGCCTGAGGGCGCGAGCGGAGCAACTATCTTTTTGGATCTTTTTAAAAGATTTGGAATTAAAAACGACAGTTCTGCAGAAAAATCTAAACTGACAACAGTCGTAAACGCCTGCAAAGATCTTTATGCAAAAAAAATAGCGGAGGATAGCTTTGTGGCTTTGCTGGAAAAATATCTTGAAACAAACGAAGAAAACGCGAAAATAATTTTATCAGAGTTAAAAGAAAAGTTTTTGCCGTTCGCAAAAGAGATAAATTTTAAAGAAAATAATGCAGTTAAGATAGAATCTCCGGGCGTACATAAATTGCCAGATATAATAAATGAAGATCAAATTAAAAAAATTGAAACACCTAAACCAAAAAGAAAATTGCCCGAAAAAGATTTTTCACTTTCTCCAGCATCAAAATCTGACAGATATAGAGAACCAATAGGATAAGCAAAAAAAATGGGGCGGCATCGCAATTAGCGATGCCGCCCTTTTGTTTACTCCTCTTCGTCGTCTTCTTGCCGCCACTTCCCTTTGTTCTTTTGGCCTCTTTTCCGCACAATTTCGTCACGTTCAGCGAGATCTTCGGCCGAAAGCTCAGTTGGAGATTTTTTCAATAAGCCTTTCGGATCGTCGTTGGCAGAACCTCTTTCGCCGCTTTTGCTTTTGCGGGAACCGCCTTGTTTGCCACCGGCAAGAAACCCCATGCCGCCTCTTCCGCCGCCGAAACCGACATATTGCGCATTCTCTAGGCCTTCGATTCGCTGGTACTGACCCCCAGCTTTAAGGTACGCCCTTTGGGCCAATTCTGCTTGCCTGTTCTCAATTTGGCCTTGGGTAGCATCGGGATGGTCTATTATCCAGTCTTTTAAGGCCAGATTGGTGTCACCAAAAAGAGCAGCGCTGGCCTTGGCTTGTTCTTCGGCCGCTTCTTTTTCCTTTTGAGCCTTATAGGGCGCAAGAGTGATGGCTCTCCACTCGGCGGGCGGGTCGATGCTTGCCAATTCCACAGAATCCACTTCGAATCCGTAGATTTCCAGCAGTTCGTCAACCACCGAAAGTTTGTCGCCTTCGCGTGGAGAATTCATTTTCTTCCACAAAAGTTCGGCAATCTTTTCCCTAACAACATTTGTAGCCGCTTTTTGGTTTGAATACTGCCCAGTAATTTCCTCATAGGAAATTGTAGTGATGATATCGCGAAAGCAGCTCAGAGCCAAAAGGACAATAGTAGCATACCAATCGCTGGCAACGAAAAACATCTTGAAGCCATCTGCCATGCTTCCGTTAATCGTCAGCACGCCAGAAAGCGGCAACCCTCGGCAATCCTCTTCGTCCTTGAAAGGGAGAGCATAGGGGTATTTGGTGGTTTTAAAGCTCGTAATTTTCTCATCCTTGTGAATTTCCACCGCAATAGTGCCGTCTTCTTTAATGACGCTTTTCAAAAACTTCATTTTGCGTGCATAAAGAGAGTTTATCCCCGGAAGCCCAAGCCACCTTAAGCCGGGGTTGATTATCTTGCTGTATTTGCCGTATTTCAGGACGATTTTGCACCATCCTTGTTCTACGGTTGTCCAGAGGATATTAGCTTTGGCTAACAAGAAAATAATGTACTTTCCTGCCAAAAAAACCGCGAATGGCGTGGCGATGATTCCCACAAGCCACAGCAATCCGTAAAGCAGATATTCCATTGTCGTATCTCCCGAATCAGAAATTATTACAGCTCTATGAGCTGTGTATGTTAATGTTCTTATTCTTTTAATATACCATATTATAAACTACTTGTCAATATGTTGAGAAGTGTTCTTGCTTGTGCTTTTTTATACGTGATATAATAAATAAAAATATGGAACAATACCCTATTCCGCAATTTATCGAATCAGAAAGCAAGATAGCTTTCTTTATTTCCTTTAGGCAATTTTTCTATTTGGTGGGAGCAGGAGTGGCCTGCTTTTTTCTGTATTTCATACTCCCCCGGTTTCTGTTTTTCATACTCGGCGGGACAATTTTTATTGGGGCCGCAATTTTAGCTTTTGGAACAGTTAATGGGACTCCAATTTTGGATATGATTTTGGGGGCAATAGGATTTTCATTGCATGGCAAAGATTACACTTGGAAGAAAAAAGAATCGCCCTACCCTTTCAAGCCGATATCCCGCACGCAAATTAAAAAAATTGAAACTGCTCCGGTCTTGCAGGCGCAGACAAGCCATTTAAAAAGGACTAAAACAGCAATAGACACAAAATAATTTTAAATATGCCAGAATCAGCAACACAAGAATTTTTGGAAGTAAAAGACATAAGGGAGGGAGTTTTGCTTTTGAAAAACAATTCCGTCCGCGGAATTTTAATGGTTTCTTCCATAAATTTTGCGTTGAAATCCGAAGAGGAACAGACAGCGGTAATTTATGCCTTCCAAAGCTTTTTGAATTCTTTGGATTTCTTCTGCCAGATTGTAATCCAATCCAGGAATATAAACATTACTCCGTATTTGGACAGCTTAAAAGATTTGGAAGACAAACAGACAAACCCTTTGCTTCGGGAACAGACTGCTTCTTATCGCGAATTCATAAAAAATATGGTTGTGGGCGACGTGGTAATGACAAAAAGCTTTTATGTAGTGGTCCCTTACAATATTATAGAAGCGCTAGGAATGAAGGGAGCTGGAAAACAGCTGAATCCTTTCAATAAAGGCGCAAATCAAGAAGCAATGAAAGATGAAGATTTTGAAAGATGCAAAACCCAGCTTTGGCAGAGAATGGAATATGTGGCAACCGGATTACGAAGATGCGGGCTGGAAGCAATTCCTTTGACCACGCCCGAATTGATTGAGCTTTTCTGGTCTATACATCACCCAGATCAGGCAGAAGTGGGATATTACCCTGAAATTCTGCCCGAACTCTTAAAATAACATTATGGCATTTTTAAACAGCATTTTCGGTAAAAAAAAGGAAGAAGACCTGACAGACAAAATTTTCCAGGAAGAGTCTTTTGACGTAAAAGACATAATTGCGCCCCCGTATATTGGAGTCTTGCAAGACCATATAAAACTGGGGGAAAGATTTGCTAAATCTTTTTTTGTTTTTTCATATCCCAGGTATTTGAATACAGGCTGGTTTTCTCCCGTGATTGATTTGTCGACCCCAATGGATATCTCGTTTTTCATACATCCTGTCAGCTCGGAACTGATTTTAAAAAAATTAAGGAAAAAAGTCACCGAAGTTTCTTCTGAAATTTTGGAAAGGGAAGAAAAAGGATTAATCCGTGATCCTGCACTGGAAACAGCCTACAAAGACATTGAAACTTTGCGAGATAATTTAATGACGGCCCAGGAAAAAATGTTCCGCCTGGGGCTTTATATTACGGTTTACGAAAATTCCGAAAAAGAATTGCGCGACACAGAATTAACCTTAAGATCTATCTTTGAATCGAGATTAATTTATATAAAACCGGCTTTGTTCAAGCAGAAGGAAGGATTTATTTCCACCAGCCCTTATGGAATGGATTTGATTGAAGTGCATACGCCAATGGATACGGCCCCCCTTTCCACTTGCTTTCCATTTATTTGTTTTGACTTGAGTTCAAACGAAGGAATTTTGTACGGCGTAAACAGGCATAATAATTCTTTGGTTTTGTTTGACCGGTTCAGTTTGGAAAATGCAAACATGGTAGTGTTTGCCAAATCTGGAGCCGGAAAATCTTTTGCCATCAAGCTGGAAATTTTAAGGTATTTGATGCAGGGAGTAGACTGTATAATTGTCGACCCTGAAAACGAATATGAATATTTGGCAGATGCCGTAGGTGGAGCATTTTTGAAAATTTCTTTGACTAGTCCAAACCATTTGAACCCTTTTGATTTGCCGCTTCCCGGGCCAGATGACAATCCTGAAGACGTTTTGAGATCTAACGTTATAAACCTGGTTGGGCTTTTGCGCATTATGCTTGGCGGATTAAGCGCAGAAGAAGACAGCGTTTTAGACGAAGCGCTTACGCAGACTTATGCCATAAGAGACATTACTCCGCAATCGGATCCTGCCACCTGGGCGCAAAACACGCCTTTAATGTCGGATTTTCAGGAAGTTTTGGAAAGTATGACTGGCACGGAATCATTGGTAAAAAGAATCGGCAAATTCACCAAAGGAACTTTTTCGGATTTTTTCAACCAGCAGTCCAATATTAAAATGGATAAAAGCTTTGTGGTTTTTGGAATAAGGGATATGGAAGATTCGTTGAGGCCGATTGCTTTGTATATAATTATGCGATATATATGGAATATTGTCAGGTCTAATTTAAAGAAAAGAATTTTGGTTATTGATGAAGCTTGGTGGCTGATGCAGACAGAAGACGGAGCATCTTTTCTTTTTGGATTGGCAAAAAGAGGCAGAAAATATTGGCTGGGAGTGACAACTATCACCCAGAACGTGGCTGATTTTGCAGGATCAGCTTATGGGAAAGCAATTATTACTAACTCGTCTTTGCAATTTTTAATGAAGCAGTCTACTGCTGATATTGAAGCTGTCCAGCAAACTTTTAATCTGACCGAGCAGGAAAAGTATTTATTGATTGATGCGGCAGTTGGCGAAGGATTATTTTTTGCAGGCAGAAAGCACGTGTATCTGGCGGTAGTCGCCAGTCCGACGGAAAGCAATATTATCACGACAAATCCTCAGGAAGTGGCGATAAAACGCGAAGCGAAAAGGAAAATAGAACAAGCGCAAAATTAATTTCATTGGCTGGCCAATGGCAAAAAAAACCCGAAAAATATTCATTTTTTTAGGAATTATTTTTGCCTTTTTAATGAAGGCCAGTTTTGTTTTAGCTTTAGAACTTAAATACCCCACTATCTTAGGGTATTCTGTAAATGAGACTTCCAATGTTGGAGATTATGTGTGCTATATTTATGGATTCATTGTGAATGCAGCTTATGTGGTTGCCGGGATTGTCATTGCATATGGAGGAATCAAATATTTGCTTGCTTATCTTGGGGGTAAATTCACTAGTGATGCTAAAGAATGGGTTAAAGCTGGTATCTCGGGATTTTTGCTTTGTTTTTTAGCCTCTTTGATTGCAATTACAATAAATTCCAGCCTTACCTCCTGCAAATTTGGAATTTTAACTTTTATAAATTTTGGTTCTTTGGGCGGCCAGCCATCTTATAATGGCATACCAATTTCCACGTATAAGGAAATTCCTATTGGGACTTTAACAGAAAACCTTCTGATTAAATCAATGGATTATTGTTTCGGTTTTGACGCATCAGGAAATCCTATCAGTCCTGCATATGCCAATCACGACAGGTCGGATTGTCTTTCTCAATTAGTCGTGGGAGCCGAAAATAAAGCAAAAGCGGTTTCCGCTTTATCAAAAGAAATAAATAATTTAATGAGTCAATGTTCTTGCGAGAATGCCAATGGTTCCGACAAAAAAATTATTTGCAATCAGCCTACAAAAGATAACTGTTCTAATGATGTAAATTATCAATGCACCAGTACGTGTACAGGACCAGGTTGTTCTAATACAACCCCAAAAGATTGTTGCCCTGAAGGAGTAAAAGATAAAATTGAACACGGACCAGTTGATGTTACATTTGAAAATAGCAACGGAAATGCAAATTGCAATGCAAAACCCGTGACATATCATGGATTGGATGAATTCAGGTGCCCAAACCCCATTTCAGGAGGCCATTCAAACTGTGATGATATTGAGAATTTTGTTCAAAGTGGAAACACAATAAATAAAGACAATTGGAATAAATTGAATCTTTTGCAGCAAATGATGTATTTTAATATAAAAATAAGCGAGATAAAGAAATCTGTCAACGAAGATGAGTTTATGTTGAATCAGGCGGTAAACGCTTTAAATAAATGCAAATTGGCGGCTTCATATATAGATCTTACAAAAAATTACCAGCAAACCAAAAAAGAACAAAAAATCATTTTAAAGGAGCCATTTATAAATCCGATAAGCAAATCCCCCATAGATTCATCGAAATATTGCGTTGGATTTAATTATGATAATTCTACTTGCTTTAAAAAATGCAGCGATGCATGTCCGGATTCTTCAGATCAGGCTATGCAGGTTTATAAAAGTTGTTTTTGCCAGCCAGAGGACAAGGCTTGTTTAGAAAATCAAGAAAAGTGCATCCAAACAGCTTATAGCAACCGGCCTTGTGTAAACGGTTCGGGTGCTTCGCAAAATTTCGGCAATTGCATTAGTTCTTGCCAGACTGATTGCAAAACAAATTGCGAAAAATTAGATCCTACAAAATGCTCGGAACAATACGATTCTTGCGCAAAGCAATGCGATAGCGATTCACAGTGCCTGTTAGATAAGCCTGCAAATTGCTTATTTAACACCCAAAAGGCGCAAGCTTTTGCATATTGCGGTGTCCAAAGCGCAGATCCTAATTATGAATCTGGGAATGCAAATTATTGCCTTAATAATTCTTACCTATGCAAAAATGGATCTGATAACTATTCAAACAGAGGCCAGCCGTATCAGACAGGAACAGTAATAGGCTCAAACTGCCCTAATTGTAGTTGCCCGGCTGGAACTCAATGTAACCAATATTCATACAATGACGATCCTTTGACTTTTTATTGCGAAGACAATTGGTGGGCGAATAATAGTACAAGCGTGGGGTCTCTTCCTTCTACGCCTCTAGGGGCCAACTATAATTGCCCTGCAAATAGGGAAATTCCACTCGGTCAAGCAGTTGACGATTCCATTAATTGGGCAGAGCAGTCAATAAACAGCTCTAATGGTATTGACTCGCTGATTGCCTTAATGAAAAAAATTGGGAATGCAGTGTATAATCCTGTCATTTTGGATTATTGCAAATCGGATGCATTAGACGAAAAAGAACAATTAATTTGCACTACTAATTGCCAATATAGCCAGCAGAAGTGTAGTTGCACATTAATTCCAAACCAGCAGAATTCATGCCAGCAAATTATAACTTACTTACAACAGCTAATACGGGCAAGCGCAAGTATAAACGGCGCAGAAATAAAGAAAACGGTTGCTGGAATCTTAGCGGAACTGACTTATTCTAGAAAACAGACAAATAGCTGCAGCTTACAAAATAATATTTATGGAATTGAAACAACGCTATCTAGTTGCAGTAAGGTTTTATATGAATTGATGCCTCCGATTAACACAAGGAAAATAAAATTCAATGGCAAGGATTATACGGGATGCTATGGGCAAAAACTGGGAAATGTTTCTGGTTTATATCTTACAGATAATTGGTTTTGTTGCCAAAAAGAGACTGTAACGAAATAATAAGGTAAAATAAAACAATAGAATCAAAAATATGATTAAAAAAAATAAAAAGAAATATTTGCTGTTTTTATTTTGCGTGGCCTTTTTATCATTAAGCGGAGGCATGGCTTTAGCGGCTTTGGAAGTAAAATTGCCAGGCTTGTCTGATAATCCGACATTGGGCCAATATGTAAGTTATATTTTCGGTTTTGCCATTTCTGTCGCCGGAGCTTTATCGTTGATATCATTCGTAATTGGGGCCGTAGGGCTTATCAGTCCGAATATTGAATCGCATAATGATGCAAAAGATAGGATGAAAAGCGCTGTTTTGGGACTGGTTTTGACTTTAGCTTCTTTTGCAATCATAAAAACAATTGACCCGAATTTATTAAAATTACCATTTGAAGCTTTGACAAATCCTCCATCAATTGTTGCGCCGTCAGCAAAATCGGGTGTTTATATTTATCTTCAGGAAAATTGCCAGGGCGATGCTTCTGCTCCAATTATTTCATCTGGCGATTTGCCTTCGCAATATCCTGGCAAAATGGTTTCTTATAAGATCGTAAACGATCCGGCAAATGATATTTATTATGGGGTTATCTATCACAGGAATGCGGGTTACCAAAATGGAGGAGAATGCATTCTGCCGCAAATTAAAGAAGGCTGTAACGCATTTTATGAAGGTCAGCCATCGGCTGGCGCGTCACTCACTATTATCCGATTGAACGTTTCGAATAAAACCTCATCTGGAAATGGTGTTACCCTTTATAGCGGTCCATGGGATAATGTGAAGGATATGAATTTCAATAACGGAAAAGTGAATATTTCAAATGAGCTTATAGTGAAAACTCTAGATATGCCAAACAATAGATCATACATTATGAAAGCTGAACAAATGTGTTATGACTATAATGGAACGGGTGTTGCGCAAGAATTACGGGCTACTTGCCCGCCGACTTTTTGCAAAGAAAACAAAACCATTGATTATACATGCTCAACCGATGCGAAATGCCAAAAAGGATTAGATCCGTCGAAAGCGCAATATAGGAGATGCGAAAATAATTACACATGTTATAATAGTACTTCTTGTAAAACCAATGCTGATTGCCGTTCCAGCTTGTTCTATCATAGTGAAACTTGCGACCCATATGTTGGACTTTGTCGCGGCTATGGATGTGAAGCTAACGATGATTCAAATTGCTATAAGGATTGGGGCCAAAGCTGCATGGATAGAGGCACATGCGTGGAAACTGATACTGCTGCCGGCCAACCATACAATTCAATTACTCATCTTTGTTCTGTAAACGGTTGTGAAAATTTTCAGGATTGTCCAGGATCTATGCGGTTGAATGGAAAATATTTGGTTGCGCTTTATTCTTTAGTAACCTGTAATACGAATAGCGATTGTCAGATGGGTCATTGGTATTCAGGTCAAACTGATTATACTTGCGATGTTGAGAATCATATGTGCGCAAGAGCAAACGGGCCCGTGGTATATTGCCAGACATTTGACTATGCTGATTATTCGGCAACAAATGGATCTGTGCCAAGGTTGGGCGTAAGCTCTTTCGTTGCAAACGGAAATGACAAATTAAACTGGGTTTATGTGTATCCAGAGCAATAGTGATGCTTAATAAAAAAGGAAAAAATATTTTATTGGAGACGGGCTTGACAGCTTTGTTAATTTTGTTTTTGGCAATAAATAAAGTTTTAGCCGTAACTCTTGAAGCTGTGTATCCGGAAATCGCAGGGCATAGCGTAACAGCGTCCACAGAATTACCCGCGTTCGTCACATATATTTTAAACGTTGGTTGGATTGTGGGAAGCTTTGCGATTTTTATCGGGCTGGCTTGGGCTGGCGTTTTATATCTTTTGTCACCGATAAACTCCAGTTATTTATCTGAAGCGAAAGAAAGAGTCGTAAGCGCTATATCCGGACTTCTGATTTTGACTTTGACTTATTTGATTGCAACTACGATAAATCCCCAATTGAATGTTTTTAAGCTTGAAAAACTGCCGCCTCCGACATCATTGACCGTGAAAATAGGCTCACCTGGAGTTTATTTTTATAAAGATGCTTGCCCTGGGACAAACACATATCCTTATACATCCAGCGTTGCCGATTTTGGAAAGGATTTAAGAAATCAAATAAACTCTGTTAATATTGTACCAGATGTCGAAAATAATACTTATTACATATCAACTTTATTTGAACAAACGAATTTTTGGGGCAAATGCCAATATATTAACCCGAACGCAAATTGCCAAGATATTACGCCATTTGCCAGTTCTGCCTCAATTTATAAATTTAATCCAGAGCCAAATGGAGACGGAGTTTATTTTTATCGAAAATCATGTTTTGACAATATATTGAGCAGTAATGTTAACGATTTGGTTGCGCAATGCAATAAGTCCAGCGGAGGATATTTAAAGGTTGGAAATTCTGAAATTAAAACAGGATTTGGCAAATCATTTTATATACGAGCGCTTGGAGATTTAAAATTTACAAACGTTCCAGAAAGCGAAAAGCAGTGCGTTAAATATGATAAAGATGGAAATTGCACCAGCAGAACAGAGCAGTCTCTGGCCGGCGAAAATATTTCTTCAATAATAATAAACGGAAATTATGTGGTTTTACTAATTTATTTTAATCCGCAAAAAGATGATCCTGAGGGATTGTGGACTTCTTGCCAGGAATTCCCCACGCCAAATGATGAAAATAAATTAGGTCCTCAGCAAATCAAATGGGAGCAAATCAGGAACACAGGAGGGGTAATCCCTAATTATATGATTATTTTTCCCGTTAAATAGTTGAAGTTTTGGTTAAATTCTGCTAAACTGAATGCAGTTTTTTATTAAGTAAAATATATGAAAGCAGAACAAAAAAAATTGCCAAAGAGCCAAATAGAAATAACTTTTGAGCTTACAGCCGAGGAATTTGCTGAGCATTCAGAGCATGCTTTGGAGCATTTAAAGCACCATGTGAAAGTTGACGGATTCCGCGAAGGAAAAGCTCCGGCCAAAATGGTGGAAGACAAAATAAAGCCCGAAGCGTTGCTTATGGAGGCTGGAGACCACGCCGTCCAGCACGTTTATACAGATTATATCCGTGAAAGCAAATTGGAAGCTGTCGGGCAACCGGAGGTTTCCATTGTTAAAATTGCCAAAGGAAATCCTTTTGTCTTTAAAGCTGTCATAACAGTTTTGCCTGAAGTTGAATTGCCAGATTACAAGGAAATTGTCAAAAAAATCAAACGACCCGAAGGGTACCCCGACATTTCGGTTACCGAAGAAGAAGTGCAAGATTCCATAAATTATTTGCAGAAAACCAGGGCAAAATTCACCTTGAAAAATGATGCGGCCGATAAAAAAGACTTTGTGGAAATAAAATATCAGAATAAAGACATAAACGAAGGCAAAGACGTGGATGATAAATTCATTTTAGGGGAAGGAGGATTCATGCAAGGATTTGAAGACGGAGTTGCGGGCATGAAGGCGGGCGACGAAAAAGAAATTGCCGTGAAATTCCCGGACAATTCCCCAAGGAAAGATTTGGCGGGCAAAGAAGGGATTTTCAAAGTGAAAATGGTTTCTGTGCAAAAAATGGAGTTGCCAGAGATAAATGACGAGTTTGCCAAAGAATTGGGAGCTTTCGATACTTTGCTGGCCTTGAAAGAAAATATGAAAGAAGGCATAACAATGGAAAAAAAGGAAGCTGAAAAACAGAAAGTAAGGAGCGAAATTTTGGATAAAGTGTCAGAGTCCGCCAAGTTTGAAACGCCCGAAGCCATGGTGGAATATGAAAAGGAAAACTTGCTGGCAGATTTGAAGAACAGAATAAATCAGAATTTGAAAATAAGCTTCGAGCAGTATTTGGCTTCCATTAAAAAGACCGAAGAAGAAATGAAAGAAACCTACCAGAAAGAAGCCGAAAAGAGGCTGAGAGGTTTTTTAGTTTTGAGGGAAATAGGCAAGCAGGAAAAGGTGGAGGTTTCCGACAAAGAAGTGCAGGAAGAAGTGGAAAAATCGATAAAAAACTATTCCAAAGACCAGCTGGCCCAAATTGACATAAATCAGCTGAAAGAGTATACTAAAGGTGTAATTCATAATGAAAAAATCTTCCAATTGCTGGAAAATCTTTCTTAATAAGTTACGCGTATTAGTAATTAGAAATTAAAAATTACACAAGTAAATGCCAATAGTGCCAACTATTGTAGAACGTTCGCAGCGCGGTGAGCGCGCATACGATATATTTTCAAGGCTTTTAGAAGAGCGCATTATTTTTCTTGCGGGTCCGGTTACAGATATGAACGCCAACGTGGTAATCGCCCAGATGCTTTATCTGGCTTCCAAAGACTCAAAAAGGGATATAAAGCTTTATATAAACAGCCCAGGAGGTTCAGTTACAGCCGGATTAGCCATTTATGACACAATGCAGTTTTTAAAGTGCCCCGTTTCCACCATTTGTATAGGCCTTACAGCCTCAATGGCGGCCGTTATTTTGACGGCAGGAAGCAAAGGAAAGCGGTTTTCCTTGCCAAATGCTGAAATACTTTTGCACCAGGTTGCAGGAGGCATGCAGGGGCAAGCCACAGACATTGAAATCACTGCAAAGCAGATTTTGCATATGAAAGAAAAGTTGAATAAAATTATCTCTTCCCACACAGGACAGCCCTTGGCTAAGGTGGTAAAAGATACCGACCGGGATTTTTATTTGACTGCAGAAGAAGCTAAAAAATACGGCTTGATTGACGAAGTTATCGGCGGAAAGTAACCTCAAAGAAAATAAATATATCTTATGCGTACTCACTGAGCGGTGAGTTTATTTGGTATTAAAATAAAACTTATGGATCAAACATTAATAGCAGGAATTTTTGCCGTTTTGTCTTTGTCGGCCGGCGTAGTTGTGGGGTACTACATCAGGCAAGGCATAGCCAAGAAAAGGGCTGGCACGCTGGAGGCTAAGCTGCAAAAAAGAGTAGTAGATGTGAAACAAGAGACTTCAGAGCTGGTTAAAAATGCAGAAAAGAAGTCTGCAGAAATTTTGGAGAAGACCCAAAAGGACGTTGATGAAAGAAGAAAAGAGTTTTTGAAAGCGCAGCAGCTTTTGCTGGAAAGGGAAAGCTTGCTGGCTTCGAGAATCACTTCTTTTGAAGAAAAAGACAAAGAGCTTCAGGTAAAAGGAGAAAAGCTGAAAACTATAAAGGAAAATTTGGAGGAGCTGAGGAATCAGGCCGAAACAAAATTGGAAAAAGTGTCTTCCCTATCCCGCGAAGACGCCAAGAAAGAATTGCTGGCTTTGGTGGAATTGCAAAGCGAAAAAGAAATTTTAGACCGAATGAAAAAATTGGAGGAAGGAAACCAGGAAAAGTTTCAAGGCAGGGCAAAAGAAATTGTGGCTTTGGCAATTCAAAAATGCGCAGTTCCCCAAAGCCAGGAGCTGACAACTACAACTGTTATTCTTGCCAACGAAGATTTGAAAGGCAGGATAATTGGAAAAGAAGGCCGAAACATCAGGACATTTGAAAAACTCACGGGAGTTGAGCTTATTGTAGACGAAACTCCAGAATCGGTAGTGATTTCGGGATTTAACCCGATCAGAAGGCAAATTGCCAAAGTGACTTTGGATAAATTGATTGCCGACGGCAGAATTCAGCCTGCAAAAATTGAAGAAAAATATGAAGAGGCAAAGGCTGAAATTTCGGTTAAAATAAAAGAAGCTGGCGACAAGGCAGCTTACGATGTGGGAGTGATTGGGCTGAACGAAAAACTGATCCAAATTTTGGGAAGGCTTTATTACAGGACCAGCTATGGCCAAAATGTGCTTTTGCACTCAATGGAAGTGGCTTTGATTGCTGAAACAATTGCTGAAGAAATTGGCGCCAATCCGCAGGCGGCAAAAAGAGCCGGCCTTTTGCACGATATTGGAAAAGCTATCGACCAGCAAATACAGGGTTCGCACATAGAAATTGGAATTAAGATTTTAGAGAAATTCGGCGAGTCTGAAGCCATTGTAAAGGCTATGAGAGCCCACCATGGCGATTACCCTGCTGATACTCTGGAAGCTACGATTGTCACTGTGGCTGACGCAATATCAAGCTCCAGGCCCGGCGCCAGGAAGGACAGCATGGAAAACTACCTGCAAAGGTTGAAGGACTTAGAAGACATTGCTAATAAGTTTGAAGGCGTGGAGAAAACTTACGCCATCCAGGCTGGCAGAGAAATAAGAGTTTTCGTAAAATCTGACAGAGTGGACGATTTGCAAGCCATTAAAATGGCAAAATCCATTGCTGCTGAAATTGAAGAAGAACTCAAATATCCCGGCGAAATCAAAGTGGTAGTAATCCGCGAAAACCGCGTTATCGAATACGCAAGGTAAGAACAAAAAACCGCCCAAGTGGCGGTTTTTTGTTGATATAATTATTTGTCACTGACTAGTGAATCGAGAACGCTTTTTATAGCCTTGATGTCTTCCCTATTTATGCCCTTTGGCACAATAATCGTGGCTATGGAATCTTTGTTTAAGGCCAGTTCTATTTTATGCACAGGGGTGTGGTGGGAATCGGATAAGTTTATCTTTTCTTTATCCTGTTTATCTTTTTTAATTGACAGGGGTGTGGAATTCCTAGGTTTTGCGGTCCAGTTCTGGATTTTGGCGGGATCTTGGCCGTATCTTTTAAAATCATTTATAACCCTGATTAGCCGGGCTTTGTAAGTGTTTAAAGACCCGATGCTTTTGTCTTTGTTATTTATCACCACAGTGCGGAATATTCCATCTATATTTGTTTCTATTAAATGCAAAGACTTTATTTCCCCAGCATTCAAATCTTTCTCAAATATTTTAAGCGCCGATTTTAAATTATTGGCCGTGCTTTCAGGATATTTCCTATTCGCTTTTGCCAAGTCTACAAACGTGTATAAATCTTCTAAAGTATTCATATCTCTATTTTATCCTAAATCTTATCTTAATCAAGATAAGAAAACTAGATAAAGCGAGTGATGATGAAGATAAATAATGTGCCTAAGATGGTGAGACCCATCAGTTTGTAAGAGCTGTGTTCGGCGTGGGCTTCGGGGAGAATGTCGGAGGCGCCGATGTAAAGCAGGAATCCTGCGAAGAATCCTAGGTATAGAACTAAGAATTGGGGAGGAACTTTGAAAAATAATGTTGAGGCTGCTCCCAAGACTGGGGCGGCGGCGTCTAAAAGCAGGAATATTTTGGATTTTCTGTCGGTATTTTTGTTTGTGAGCATTAAGCTTATTGTGTTCATGCCATCGGTAAAGTCGTGGGAGATGACTGCAATGGCCACTAATATGCCAATTGCGGGGCTGACTTGAAAACCTAGGCCAATGCCCACTCCGTCCATAAAGCTGTGCCCTGCCAGCGCTAGAGCTGAAGCTACGCCAATTTGAGGGTGCTTGTGGATGTCGCAATTTTCTTCGTGGCAATGGTAAATCAAGATGCTTTTTTCTAAAATATGAAAAATCAAGAATCCCAGCACCAAAGCTATCATGGCAGATAAGGAGCTGAGCTTGTAAAAATTAACTTGCTCAATAATTTCCGGGAAAATATCAAATGCCACCACGCCCAGCAAAACGCCGGCCGCAAAAGCCATTATATAGTGGAGCTTGTTTTTGTATTTAACTGCAAAAAGCCCGCCCAGCAAGGTGGATATGAATGTTGCAATTGAGAGTAAAATTATAGTCAGCATTTTTGAGTGAGCGGGTAAGGGGAGTCGAACCCCTCTCATTAGCTTGGAAAGCTAAGGTAATACCGATATACGATACCCGCATTATTTTTTTGTCGGGGCGCTGAGAATCGAACTCAGACCAAACGCTCCCAAAGCGTTTATACTACCACTATACGACGCCCCGTTTTATAGGATTATTCTAACCGACAAACTTCATATTGTCAAAGGGGAAATTTTGTGATAATATCTGATACATAAGCCCCCGTAGTTAAATGGATATAATAAGAACCTTCTAAGTTCTGGTTGTTGGTTCGATTCCAACCGGGGGCACATGGCGGCTATGGTGTAGCAGTAACACAACGCTCTGTGGCAGCGTCATCACGGGTGCAAATCCCGTTAGCCGCCCATTTTCAAAAAACCGCTTTCAATCAAGGCGGTTTTTTGGTAGAATAAAATATAATAATTAAAAAATAAAAACATGAAAGGATTTTGTTCTAATATAGAAAGTGATACAAGTAACAATGAAAATTTTAGGAAAGTTTTGTACACTGGCAAGCACAGCCAGCTGGTTTTGATGAGCCTTCTGCCAAAAGAAGAAATTGGGATGGAGGTTCACGAAGACAACGACCAGTTTTTCCGCTTTGAAAAAGGCCAAGGAAAAGTAATTATTGATGGAAACGAGTATGAAGTGAAAGACGGGTTTGCAGTTATTGTTCCAGCAGGCGCCCAACACAACGTCATAAATACTTCAGATTCTGAAGATTTGAAGCTTTATACCATTTACTCCCCTGCTCATCATCAAGACGGAGTTGTAAGGGCGACAAAAGCTGAAGCCGAAGATCCTGCAAATGAAGAAGAATTCGACGGCAAGACAACCGAATAATAATTTTATCTCGTATTGATAAAATGGAGAATATTATAGAAATAAAAAACCTTACAAAAAGGTTTAAAGATTTTACTGCGGTAGACAATATAAGCTTTAACGTAAAAAAGGGCGAAATTTTCGCCTTTTTAGGTCCGAATGGCGCCGGCAAAACTACAACCATAAAAATGTTGACTACATTAGCTGCCCCAACAGCTGGAACAATACTGATAAATGGTTTTGACCCGACAAAACAGCAAGAACAAGCGCGGGCTTCTTTTGGAATTGTTTTTCAGGATCCAAGCCTCGATGACGATCTTACAGCCTACGAAAATATGGACATGCATGGGATGCTTTACAAAGTTCCCGTGAAAATCCGTAAAGAAAGAATCAAGCAATTAATGACTTTTGTGGAACTTTGGGACAGGAAGGATGACTTGGTAAAGCACTTTTCGGGAGGAATGAAACGACGCCTCGAAATTGCCCGTGGATTTTTGCATCACCCGAAGGTTTTATTTTTGGATGAGCCGACAATAGGGCTAGATCCGCAGACAAGGAACCATATTTGGGAATATTTGAAAAAAATGAACCAGGAAGAAGGGATTACGGTTTTTCTGACAACGCATTATATGGAAGAAGCCGACAAGGTTTCCGACCGTATTGCCATAATTGACCATGGAAAAATTATTGCCCAGGGAACTGCTGACGAATTGAAAGCCCAAACAAAAAAAGATTCTTTGGAAGATGCGTTTTTGGCGCTTACAGGAAGCGAAATCCGCGAAGAAACAGTAAAAAACCAGGCAATGTCAGGGCGAGCAAGAGCCTGGCGCAGATAAATTTCGCTCGGCAACAAACTTTTCTCCGGAGCTGGTGACCCCCTTTGCCTCTACGGGCAAGTGGACCAGAGCCTACGAAAAGTTCATTGCCTCGCTTTAATAATAAACCACATTTATGATCGCAATTTACACTCTTTGGAAAAGAGAAATAATCAAATATTTCAGGTCGAAGTCCAGAATAATCGGGTCGCTTGGCCAGCCGATTTTGTTTTTGCTTGCCTTGGGATTCGGCTTGGGCCCGATTTTCCAAAAAGCCGGCCAAGGAAATTACATCCAGTTTTTGGTGCCGGGAATCATTTCCATGAGCATTTTGTTTTTGGCGATTTTTTCAGGAATAAGCGTGATTTGGGACAGGCAATTTGGGTTTTTGAAAGAGACTTTAGTGGCTCCTGTTCCTCGCTGGCAGATAATGCTGGGACGGACTTTAGGAGGAGCAACTGTGGCCGTTTTGCAGGGTTTGATAGTTTTTGCAATTTCTTTTTTAGCAGGATTCAAACTTGCAAGCTTTGCGCTTCTGCCGATTGCTTTCATTTACATGGTTCTTATTGCCTTGATTTTTACGGCTTTGGGAACAGCCATCGCCTCAATTTTGGAAGACATGCACGGGTTTCAATTGATTATGAATTTTTTGGTGATGCCGATATTTTTCCTTTCGGGCTCTCTTTTTCCTTTGACCGGCTTGCCAAAAGCCCTTGAAATGATTGTCAGGCTAGATCCTTTGGCTTATGGAGTGGACGGATTGCGCGGTACCCTTGGGAATGTTGCACAATTTGGCTTAATGACCGATTTTACGGTTTTAGCGGTGATAGTTTTGGTTTTGATTGGAGCGGGCAGTTATCTTTTTTCCAAGATACAGGTTTAACTAAAAAAACAAGTAAAGTTTTTCACGCCCGCCAAACCCACGGCCAGCCCGAAAAGAAAAACTTTACTTGTTTTTTTGTTTAAATTAAATTATTAAATTTTCTCTTCCAGTTTTATTTTTAGGGTTATTTCTTTTTTGTCGCGCAGGATTTTGAGAGTTGTTTGTTCTCCGATTTTGCATTTTTGCAGGATTTCTGCAAGAGGATTTTTGACGCTGATTTTTTCATTGTTGCATTCTAAAATTATGTCCCATTCTTTCACTCCCGCCAAGTCCGCGGCCGAGCCTTTTACCACTGGAGATTCGCCCAAAGCTTCCCTTACCACCACTGCCCCGTCGTTTACCGGAAGTTTATTTATTTCGGCCATTTCTTTGGAAATCAAAACATATTTTACTCCCAAAAACGGCATAATAATTTTGCCGTATTTTTTGACTTCTTCCAAATCTTTTGAGGCATAATTTATAGGGATTGCAAAGCCGATGTTTTGGGCGCCCGAAATTGTGGCAGTGTTTATGCCGATTACTTTCCCGTCCATATTTACCAAAGGTCCCCCCGAATTTCCAGGGTTAATGGCGGCGTCGGTTTGGATTAGCCCTCGCAGGTTTTGAGACTGGTGGTCAAGCCCGCCAAAAGCCGTAATGAATCGGGATAATCCCGAAACAATGCCCGCTGACAAAGTGTCTGTAAACTCGCCCAAAGCGTTTCCAATTGCCAAAACATCTTCGCCGAGTTCAATGGTGTCCGAGTCTGCCATTTCCAAAAACGGAAAGCTGTCACCATCAATTTTCAAGACCGCAGTGTCGTTTATTGGGTTTCTGGAAAAAACTTTTGCAGGATATTTGTGTTTTGAGTCTAAAATGACCGTGTAGTCAGCCATAGTGTCGGAAACTACATGGTTTGAAGTTAAAACATAGCCATCGGCAGAAACAATAAATCCCGATCCTCCGCCAATTTGAGTTTTCTGGAACTGGCTTTTCTTTTCTTTTTTGCTATAGGGAAAACCGTAAAGATTTTCAGCCCTAGGCAAATCTTTGGAAGCGATTACCGTAATTACTGCCGGGCAACTTTTTTTAGCAATTTCAATAATTGGAGACTTCATGACTTTATTTTTTAAGATTATTATGGTATCATAGCATAACTTGCCCTCGTCGTTCAACGGATAGGACGGAGGTTTCCTAAACCTTAAATGGAGGTTCGATTCCTCCCGAGGGCACAAAATTTACCTAAAAAACCGCTTCAAAAGGCGGTTTTTTAGGTGGGGATAAGTTTGGGTGCTAACGCTGGACAGGGAGGCATTTGAATGCTAAAATAGATTAAATTATTAGATTTAACGTTAGGGGTAAAACTAAACGGTTTCTATCAGGAAATCGGCATTCTTTTATGACAAATAACGCTGAATTAAACGAGATAAACAACAAGTTAATAGACTTAGAATTAGCAAAAAGCGACAATAAAACAAAAGTAAGAAAATTCCTTCCAGCCTTCGTATTGATGGCTTCTATGTATTACTCTTTGCTTTTAGGAGTGGGCCTGGTACTTGGGTATTTGGGCGCCAAACTTTTTGCAAAATATTTTGTAGAATCAGGAAAAGTTGATTGCATATATATAAATATCGGGCAGAATTACAAAATCCATTTGCATCATTGGATAACAGGAGCTATATTCCTGGCAGTGGTATGGTTTATAGATTATTTTTATTTGCCAAGCATTTTCGTGGGAGTTGTGGCAGGAATTATCGCTCATGATATTTATGATTATAATGATTGGCATAAAGTTCTGATAAAAAACGAAACAAAATAAGTTAAATAAATCGCAATAAATGCGGCTAAAAGCCGCATTTTTGGTAAAAGTGTGCTAATATAATTTTATGGAGGGTTAGTCTAATGGTAAGGCACTGGTTTCGAAAACCAGAGGGAGAAATCCCCTTGCAGGTTCGAGTCCTGCACCCTCCGCTTACATATTTTCGTCGATGTATTCGCGGATAAGTTGCATGAACTGTTCGCCGAATTGTTCCAGTTTTTTGCTGGCAACGCCGTGGATTTCTAAGAAGGCTTCTTCTGTTTTGGGCAGGTGCTTTGCCATTTGAATCAAGGTTTTATCGCCAAATACCACGTAAGGGGGCACATGCAAACGCTGCGCTTCTTTTGTTCTTAGCGCTTTTAACTTTTCGAGCAATATTTTGTCGCACGAATCATTTTCAATTTTTATTCCCCCAACCATAGATGACAATTTCGGAATAATTTTAAATGAAGGTTCCTTTACGCACTTGTCGCAATTTCCGCAGTTTGTTTCTGGATAATGTTCGTTAAAATAGTTGAGCAAAAATTTGCGCCGGCAGCTGTGCAGGTCGCCGTAATGCAACACTTGGGCAAGATTTTCTTGCGCCTTTTCACGTTCGTCGTCGTCTCTTATATTATTGATGAAATAATCCTGCTTGAATTTGTCGGCATATGAAAAAAAGAGCACGCATCGAGAAGGCAATCCGTCTCTTCCTGCGCGCCCGGTTTCCTGGTAATATCCTTCAATTGATTTTGGCAAACTGTGGTGTATGACCAGCCTCACATCGGGCTTGTCAATTCCCATTCCAAAAGCAATAGTGGCCACCATGATGTTGGCTTCGTCTTTGATGAATTTTTCCTGGTTTTCTTTCCTAGTTTTGGCATTTAATCCCGCGTGATAAGCAACTGCTTTTAAGCCGTGCATATTCAATTTATCAACCATTGTTTGGGTGTCGTTGCGCGAAAAACAGTAAATGATTGCGCTGGCGTTTTTATCGCTGTTTACAAGGCTAAGAATTGAAGAGAAAGAATCTTTTTTTGGAAGAACTTCATAGCTTAAATTGGGACGATTAAAGCTGGAAATGAACATTTTGTGGTCTTGCAGAGAAAGCTGTCTTACAATATCTTCGCGAACCTCTTCGGTGGCCGTGGCTGTTAGCGCAATAATTGGAATTTTGGGAAAATTTCTGCGCAGCACTTTCAAATTGCGGTAGTCTGGCCTGAAGTCGTGTCCCCACTGGGAAATGCAATGGGCCTCATCAATTGCAATAACGCTAATGCATAGAGTATGCAAAAAATCTTCAAAACCCGGTACGCTAAGCCTTTCAGGGGCGATATAAAGAATTTTTAATTTCCCGGCGCTAATCCGTTCCATAACTTCTGCAATATCTGACTGGGTAAGGCTGCTGTTTATATAATCTGCCGCAATGCCATTTGCACAAAGCGAATCCACTTGGTCTTTCATTAATGAAATAAGCGGAGAAATGACAATTGCCATGCCTTCAAGGATAAGGGCTGGCAGTTGAAAACATAGCGACTTGCCTCCTCCTGTAGGCATTAAAACCACAGAATCCTCTCCAAGCAAAACCCTTTCAATGACTTCTTTTTGGAGCGGTCGAAAGGCATTGTACCCGAAATGTTTTTTTAATAAATTCTCCATAACATATTGTACCTGTTATTTTGCAAAATATCCAAATTTAGGCTATAAATACAAGCAATGGCAGAAGGATTTTGGAAAAAATTAAAAAAACCGATTATGGTTGCTGCCCCAATGTCTGGGGTGACTGACGACGCATTTCGCCAGATGTTTTTAAAATACGGCAAGCCCAGCGTTTTTTGGACTGAATTTGTTTCAGCTGAAGGATTGTTTTCGCGCGGAAAACCGTATTATATGGAACTTTTGAAATTCAATAAAAAAGAGCGCCCAATAGTCGCCCAACTTTTTGGCGGTACGGCTGAGCAATTTGAAAAAGCGGCGGCTTTGGTTGCCGAGCTTGGCTTTGACGGAATAGACATAAATATGGGATGTCCCGATACAAATATTGAGAAAAAAGGCGGAGGAGCTGCGCTGATAAAAAATCCGGCTTTGGCAAAAGAAATAATTAGGGCCGCTAAAAAAGGTGCGGGTAAAATTCCAGTTTCTGTAAAAACTCGCATCGGGTACAACAAAAATGAAATTTCCAAATGGATTCCCGCAATTTTAGAAGAAAATATTTCGGCTTTAACTGTGCATTTTCGCACTAAAAAAGAAGCTTATACCGGCCAAGCCCATTGGGAGTTGGCAAAGGAGATTGTAAAGCTTCGAGACAAAATTGCGCCAGAAACTTTGATTATTGGAAATGGTGACGTAAAAACTTTAGCAGAAGCTAAAAAATTGATAAAAGAAACGGGCGTGGATGGCATAATGATTGGCAGGGCAATTGTAGGAGACCCGTGGTTTTTCGCCGACTATTCCCCTACTCTGTCAGAACGGTTAAACGCAATTGCCGAGCACGCCAAAATATTCGAGAAAAATTGTCCCAGCAAGCATTTTGAAAGCATGAAAAAACACTTCCATGCCTACGCCAAAAATTTCGAAGGTGCAAGAGAACTCCGCGAAAACCTGATGAAAGTCAAAAATGCAAAAGAAACAAAGAAGGTAATACAAAATTTTATGGTAGGATATAAATATGAGCGCTAAAAAATATTTATTGTTATCCTTTTTGCTCGCTTGCGTTGGAGCATTTTTTTTGTACAAATTGCCTGCAAAAAAACTAGCGCCTGTTAATAATGCTATAGCAGTTTCTAAAACTTATAAACCCGAAGGCGTTTTTTATTTAGAGCCTAAAAATGCAGAAAGCGCGGTCTCGAGCATAAATAAGAATTGGGATAAAATTGATATTTTGGCTCCGCAGTATTTTTCGGTGAATTCTGGTTTTGCGGTTTCCGGAGCTTTTGGGCCGAAACTGGCTAAAGCCATAAAAGACCACCAGATGAAAGTGATGCCTTTGGTGATAAACGCGGATTTTAGCCAGAAAATAATGCATAATTTGCTTTTGTCGCCCGCTGGTCAGGACAAAGTCATAAATTATTTGGTAAAAAGCGCCAAAGCCAATAAATTTATTGGCTGGCAGTTTGATTTTGAAAATATAAGCTATTTGGACAAGGATTTGTTTACAGCTTTTGTGCAAAAAACGTCTTTAGTTTTTAAAAAGAATAACCTGACTTTTAGCGTGGCGGTGGTGCCAAGAACAGTAGATTTTGAAGATTCAGATGACTTTAAAAATTGGAGTGGAGCTTATGACTACCAGAAGATTGCAAATGCTACTGATTTTGTGAGTTTTATGACTTATGACAACCAAAAATCTAAAGGACCGTCTTCGTCTTTAGACTATGTAAATGCAACTTTAGACTATGTGAAAGGCAAAATTCCGCCAGAAAAATTGTCACTGGGTACTCCCCTTTATTTTTGGAAATGGGATACGGATACCGGTAAAAAAGTGTCTTACGGAACTTATCAGCATGTGGCTAGCGTAATGGCAAATTTTAAGTATTTATTAAATTTTGACCCGGCAATTGGGGTTTCATCGCTTACCTATTTTGCAGGCCCAAAAAACTATAAGATTTGGTTTGAAAACAAAGACAGTTTTCAGGCTAAGCTGAATATCGCAAAAGCCAATAATTTTCGCGGATTTTCGGCCTGGCAACTGGGCTGGGAGGATCCCGCCATTTGGAGCATATTAGACAAGAATCATTGAAGTTTTGTCAAATTAGTTGTAATATAATTGTATGTCGGAACAGACAACAATTTTTTTGTTTTTAGGTGTAATTGTTGTGTTATTGGCTGCGGCTAATTCTTTTTTGGTTTGGCGCTTTTGGCAGATAAACCGCAAGACCGATGAGTTTTTTAAAGGTTCCAAGACAAAGGATTTTAAGGAAGTTTTGCTTCGGCAGAAAGAAAAGAACAGTGATTTGGACGAGCAGATAAAAAACGCTTTTGCTAAAATCAAAAATTTGGAAGAAATTTCCCTGACAACCATAAGAAAAACAGGAATCATAAGATACAATCCCTTTAAAGAAATGGGAGGAAACCAGAGTTTTGTGATTGCCATGCTAGACGACAAGAACAATGGGTTCGTGCTCTCCAGCCTTTTTGTAAAGGAAGGAAACAGGGTTTATGCTAAGGCTTTAAAAGCCGGGAAGGCAGAGCAAACCTTGTCTGAAGAAGAAAAACAAGCAATAGCGAAAGCGATAAAATCATGATGAAAAAAGATATAAAAACTGAAATTGCAAACAGGCCGCCGGTGGTGGTGGTTTTGGGACATGTAGATCATGGAAAGTCTTCGCTTTTGGAAGCCATCCGCGATTTTAAAATTACAGCCAAAGAATCGGGCGGAATTACTCAGCATATTGGGGCCTACGAAGTGGAAGAAAAAGGAAAGAAAATAACTTTTATTGATACGCCCGGACACGAGGCGTTTTCTGCGATGCGCGCCAGAGGAGCTGAAGTGGCTGATATTGCTCTGCTGGTAGTAGATGCTGCTCAATCAGTCCAGCCACAGACCAAAGAAGCCATAATGGCTATAAAACGGGCAGAAATTCCAATGATCGTGGTCTTGAATAAAATTGATTTGCCAAATGCAAATCCTGAAAAAATAAAAGGAGAGTTGGCTAAATCGGATGTTGTCGTGGAATCTTTCGGAGGAGAAATTCCTTCTGTGGAGGTTTCAGCCAAAGAAAAAACAGGCATAGACGAATTACTGGATGTAATTTTATTGGTGGCAGATTTGCAGGAGTTAAAGCCGGAACTTGGCGTGCCTGCCGAAGGCTTGATAATAGAATCATATATGGACGGCGGAAAAGGCCCAATAGCTACAGCTATTGTTAAAAAGGGAATTTTGCAGAATAAAGACATAATCGCCACAGATATTGCCCTGGCAAAAATAAGGCATTTGGAAGATTTTAAGGGCATGCCGATAAAAGAGGCCTCCCCTTCTCAGCCCGTAATTATTTTGGGTTTTGACAAGGTGCCTGCTGTGGGCGAAAGATTTAAGAGTTATGCAACGGCCGAAGAAGCGATGGCGGAAATAAAAAAAGAAATTCCAAAAAGGGAAGTTGGTTCAACTGTCATAGATTCAGATCCAAGCAAAAAAACTTTGAACATTATTTTGAAGGGCGACGTTTACGGATCATTGGAAGCCATTGAAGCCATGCTGAAGAATTTGCCGCAAGACAAGGTTACCTTGCGCATTTTAAAGTCTGAAGTCGGGGAAATAAATGAAACCGATGCCAAGCTGGCTGAAATGTCAAAAGCTATAATTGTGGGATTCCGCGTAAAAATTGGCAATACAGTTTTGCAATATATGAGGAATGATTTGGATAAGCGGCTGAGGATAAAAACTTTTACCATAATTTATGAATTGATACAGGACGTCAGGAATAGCTTGGAGAAAATATTGGAGCCTGAAACGACTCGCGACGACATTGGAAAACTGAAGACTTTGCTGGTTTTCTGGGGCGAGAAAAACAGGCAGATTGTGGGCGGAAAAATTACCGAAGGCCAGATGAAAAAAGGCTTGAAGCTTGAGGTTTTCCGGGATGACCGAAAAGTTGGCACGGGCAGGATTATAAATCTGCAAAGGGATAAAAAAGACATTGCCGAGCTTAAAAAAGGCGACGAAGCAGGCATACTTTTCGAGGGAAATATAAAAATAGAAAAAGGAGACATAATCGTGGCTTATGTGGAAGGCCGTAAAAAAGGCGAATTATAAATATGGCGCTAAGAATTGAAAAAATAAATTCATTATTGGAGCACGAAATAAGCAAAATATTACTGAAGGATTTTGCTTTTTCTCCAGAAGTTTTGGTCACCTTGACTCACGTGGAAGCCACAGGAAACTTGATTGAGGCTAAAACATATATTTCTGTGTTTCCTGAAAACAGGTCTGAAGGAGTTTTAAATGCATTGAATAAATCTGTTTATGACGTCCAGTACCAGATAAACAGGACTTTAAAAATGCGCCCAATTCCAAAAATAAAGTTTGTAAAGGATAATTCCGTCAGCAAGGCCGACCGAATTGAAAAATTGCTGCACGAGGCAAAAAGCGAAGGCGAGATTGAAAAAGAGTAAAAAACTGGTAGAATAAAAAAACGGCACGGTAGCAAAGTGGTAATGCAAGGGACTGCAAATCCCTTATACGTGGGTTCAATTCCCGCCCGTGCCTCATCCAAATATGCCCAGGTGGTGGAATGGTATACACGAAGGACTTAAAATCCTTTGAGCGAAAGTTCATGCGGGTTCGACTCCCGCCCTGGGCACAAACAACAAAAAACCGACGATGTCTTGCCGGTTTTTTGTTTGTAAGGAATCGATGCATAGACTGTCATATATAGTATAAACCGATTAAAAATATGGAAACAAAAATAATAAAATATTTTTTTATGGGCGCGATTTTAATTTTGTCAGTTATAAATGTTATATTATTTGTTTTTTTGTTTAATATCAAAAACCAAATTTCTGCTGAGGCTGTGCAGGTGGCTGGCATGGTCAAGCAAATGCAATCTCAATCTGCCGTTACTCCATTCGCTGCGAATGTGGCAATTGACAATACCTTTAGTGTTCCTATTAAAACCACCATTCCAATTAAAACTACCGTAAATGTGTCGGTGACAAATCCAGTTACGGGCCAACCGGTGAATATTGCAATTCCAATAGATGCAAGTGTGCCCATAGATATGACGATACAAGTGCCGGTAAAAACAACCATTCCGGTAAACATTAAAGTGAGCGATTTGCCTTTTGGCAATATTTTACAGCAGTTTCACGATTGGCTGATTAAGTTATCTACTAGTTTATGAGCAGGGTCGACAAAATAATAAAAATTTAAATAAAAATAAAAAAATATGACAACAGTAATTAATACTCCTTCAGGCAATACAGATGACTCGGGGTCAAATTTAGTAGCAGTTCTTGTTATAATAATTGTAATCATTGCAGCGGTTGTGCTCTTTTTCGTATATGGCTTGCCAATGATTCAGAAAAATCAGAATCCAGCTAGCACCACGAACATAAATGTTACTAACCCTGTTACTTCCTCGGCACCGACAAGTTCTACAAGCTCTTCGGCTACTCCACAAAAATAATAAAATTAAAATAATAAAAAATTATGTTTTTAGAAATAGCGGTTATATTAATAGTTCTTTGGCTTCTTGGGGTCTTGTTCTATCCACTTGGCGGTTTAATTCATATACTTTTAGTCGTGGCTCTTATCTCGATTATTTGGCATTTTGTCACTGGGAAAAAAATTAGCTAAAGAATAAAGGCCGAAGGATTAGGATGTAAACTAAAATAATAAAAATATGCTTTCGCAAACACCAATAAATTTTAAAAATTTAAAAAAAGAAGATGTTAATAAAGAGATATTAAGATTGGGGATTATAGCAGAGTTAGACGCCGTTAATCTTTATGAGCAGTTAGCGGCAACAACTGAAGATGAAAATATCATAAAAATTTTGTTGGATATAGCAAAAGAGGAAAAAACTCATATTGGGGAATTTGAGGCCATTTTGTTTAAGTTAGACAAAGAACAGTTAGGAGAATTAAAGGCAGGAAAAAAAGAAGTTGAAAAATTAACAGAATAAAATATATTTAACACGGTTAGTCAGACGTAAAATATGAAAAAATATCAAAATGAGAGTTCAGTTGATAGAATTATTAGGACGGTAGTCGGTTTAATACTGTTAGTAGTCGCTTACTACTCATTTGGTATTTTGAGTATAATTTTATATATTTTAGGTGCTATCGCCATTATCACAGCAGCCTCTGGTTTTTGTCCTTCATACAAACTATTTAATATCTCAACAATAAGGAAATAGCAAATATGTCGCAGCATTATTTAACTTAAAACCACCTTTTAATTGGGGTGGTTTTTTGCTTCTTCTATGTTTCATGTTAAAGTTAATTATATGATTGACGCTGAAAAAATAGCCGAGAAAATTGCCGAAGCCCCTGCTAAAGTTTTGGATAGAACCATCCATGTCATTTTAAAGGAAAAAGAAGCGCTTTTGAAAGGACAGCCTTTCAAAATGACTGAAGAATATATCGATGTTTTGGGTCCGGGGCTTGTAACTGGCGCGGCGGACGATGATCCTTCGGGCATAGCCACATATTCCCAGACAGGAGCTCAGTATGGATTCCAGCTTATTTGGCTGTCATTGTTTACATTTCCTTTCATGGCGATGGTGCAGGAAATGTGCGCTCGCATTGGAATAGTGACGGGGCAGGGATTGGCTGCAAACATCCGGCGCAATTATTCAAAAAAAATTCTTTATGGCGTCATATTGCTTCTTTTTTTTGCAAACACTCTGAACATTGCCGCTGACTTGGGAGCCATGGCGGCTGCCACGAGGCTTCTTGTCCCCAGCTTCGGTTTTGTAATGTGCGTTACCATATTCGGCCTGATTATCCTGCTTTTGCAAATTTTTACCACTTATGCCCAATATTCAAGAATCTTAAAATATCTGACGCTTGCGCTTTTTGCATATGTTTTTACTGCTTTTTCAGTGCATATGGACTGGGGAGAAGTGTTAAGATATACATTTATTCCGTCTATTAATTTTAATCGCAACCAAATTTTCTTGTTATGCGCTATTTTAGGCACGACCATTTCGCCTTATCTTTTCTTTTGGCAAACATCCCAGGAAGTTGAAGAGCAGATACTGAAAGGAGAAAAGACTATTCAATTGCGCAAGGAAAATGTGACAAAAAGAGAAATAAAGGATATGCGCAAAGACACGTGGTCTGGCATGTTTTTTTCTAACCTTATTATGTTTTTTATTATCACCGCTTGCGCTGCGACTCTTTATGCTCATGGCATAACAAATATTGCAACCGCCGATCAAGCCGCTTTGGCAATCAAGCCGTTTGGCGGAGAACTTACATATTTTTTCTTTGCGTTGGGAATTATCGGCACAGGGCTTCTTGCTATTCCTACGATGGCCGGTTCAACTGCGTACGCCACGGCTGAAAGCTTCGGTTGGAAGCAAGGGCTCTACTTAAAACTCAAGCAAGCGTATGCTTTCTACGGAATCATAATCATTTCAATGATTGTGGCTGTTGCTGCAAATTATTTTCACCTTGATCCCATCAAGGCTCTCATCTGGTCGGCGGTTGGCAATGGCCTGGTTGCTCCAATAGTGCTTTTCTTCATTGTCAAAATGAGCGCTGATAAAAAGGTTATGGGTGACAATAAAAATCATAAAGTCATCACTGCATGCGGCTGGATCACCACTATACTTATGGCGGCAGTGGGAATTACAGTAATTGTGACGATGGTTTTTTAAGGCCGCCTTTTAATTGAGGCGGTTTTTTGTTGTAAGAAATCTGCGCGCAGGCTGTCATATATAGTAGGTCCCTTAGATTACGAAATGATTTTGAGACAACCAATTTAAATCAAAATTTTCATTTCGTAATTTAAGGCCGGTAATTGGAAAAATTAATTTATAAAAGTAATATGGAATCATCTTATAACTCTCCAACAACAAAGCCGATATACAAGGGTATTCAAATTATCTGGTACATATTGGG
>CAIMDW010000003.1 GCA_903839895.1 Candidatus Staskawiczbacteria bacterium | reverse complement strand
TCTTATTATATTTTTTTAGAATAGTCAAGCGCCAAAAACAAAGATGCTTTGAAGTTTGACATTCACACAAGTTTGATTATACTACACTATAAGCTATTTGACAATCTATACTGATTGTTCATATTTTTTCTCTCGAAAGGAGAGACTGCCGTGAAAAATTGGGAATACAAGTCTGTCGTTCAGACCAATCATCACCTGATGGACAGGGATATTAACAAATTTGGAAAACTGGGATGGCGGGTGAAAAAAGTCATCGATTCCCAGAATATCCTTATGGAGCGCCGGCTCCGCAAAAAATCCAAAAGGGAAAACTGATGGCTAAAATGGTTGCTAAGAAGAAAAAAACCTACAAAAAAATGTGGGTCTCCAGAAAAGATCCCCGCTCGCGGAAAAAAGTGACCTACACCAGCCTCAAAAAAGTGATCGAGTCCATTTACCGGCACCAGGAAAAAAACTGGAGGGCTTACGACGGTGGAGTTAGGGTCACTTCTGAGGGCATAAAATTCGTTGTGTACTATATCAAGTAGGCACATACAATGAAAACCACAAAGAAGCGCAAACCCAGGCAAGTAACGAAAGAGTTTACAAGCCTCTCAAAAATGATGGACTCACTCATGTGGCATATCAGGCGAGGCTGGCGGATCGATTCCATTTTCGACGAGCATTTCTCGCCCTCTGACGCCAAATACACGATAATCTTCGAGAAATAAGGAGAAACACTATGGAGAAAAAATGGGAAAAAAGAGAATTTTATGATAGCGACTGGTCTAAACTCTTGCAAGTTTGCAAAGAAGCAGAAACAACAGGATGGGAGCTTGTATCTATTGGCAAGAAACCCAGCGATTGGCAATATACAGCGGTAATGCAACGGGAAATTCCCGATGCTAGGGTAGCTGCATAAATAAATTCGACATGCGCCAAATTCTTTTATAGAATGCGGTGCTTTTTTTTGCATTAAAAAACCGCGCTTGCGAGCGCGGCTTTTTTGTTATTTCCTTTTCCCGTCGATGATTTCCTGGGCTACGTTGCCGGGGACTTGGTCGTATTTGTTAAATTCCATTGTGGAACTGGCTCGTCCTTCGGTCAAGGACCTTAGGGCTGTTACATATCCGAATGTTTCTGAAAGCGGGACCAAAGCGTCGATTATTTTCATTCCCAATCTTTCTGAAGTTTCTTCAATTTTTCCACGCCTTGAACTTACGTCGGAAATAACTTGGCCAAAAAAGTCTTCTGGAGTCACAATTTCCATTTTCATTATAGGCTCCAAAATAACCGGCTTGGCTGATTTTGCGGCTTTTTGGAAAGCCATGCTGCCTGCAATCTTAAAGGCAAATTCTGAAGAGTCAACTTCGTGATAACTTCCGTCGTACAAAGTAACTGCAACGTCCACCATTGGGTAACCTGCCACAACTCCCTTGTCCATTGCTTCTTTGATACCTTTTTGCGTAGGCGCAATAAATTCTTTTGGAATTGCTCCTCCTTTTATTTCATCGATAAATTCGTATCCTGCTCCCCTTTCTTTTGGAGCAACTCGCAAAACCACGTGCCCGTATTGTCCTTTTCCTCCAGACTGCCTGACATATTTTTCTTCGCCCTGGCCGTCCATTGTAATTGTTTCTTTGTATGCAACCTGTGGCTTGCCATAATTAGCTTCCACGTGAAATTCCCTCTTAAGCCTGTCGGCAATAATGTCCAAGTGCAATTCTCCCATTCCAGAAATAATTGTCTCTCCAGTTTCAATGTCTTCTTTAATCCTGAAAGTTGGATCTTCTTCGGTAAGCTTCCTGATAGACATGATAAGTTTTTCCTGGTCTTGCTTTGTTTTCGGTTCAACCCTGATTCCGATGACCGGCTCTGGGAATACGATTTTTTCCAAAATAACCGGAGCTTCTTTGGCGCACAAAGTGTGCCCGGTGCTTGTTCCTTTCAATCCTACAGTAGCTCCAATCTCTCCCGCATAGATAATATCAAGTTCCTGCCTTTCGTCGGCATGCATGCGCAAAATTCTGGCAATCCTTTCTTGTTCTCCTGTATTTGCATTCAAAACATAACTGCCTTTCTGTAAAAATCCAGAATAGACCCTGAAAAAAGTCAAAGTTCCCACAAAAGGATCGGTTGCAATTTTGAAAACCAAAGCTGAAAACGGCTCATTGTCATCTGCTTTCTTCTCTATTATAGCTCCTGTTTTCGGGTCGGTTCCTTTTTGCGAAGTGACGTCCAAAGGGCTTGGCAATAATTCCACAACTGCGTCTAAAATTGTCTGGACACCCTTGTTTTTTAAAGCGCTTCCGCAAAAAACCGGAATCAATTTATAATTCAAGACAGATTTTCTCAAAACTTCTTTTATTTCTTCCACGGAAATGTCTTTTCCTTCCAAAAACTTTTCAGTCAGAGCGTTGTCTTCTCCTGCCACCCTTTCAATCATTTTTTTGTGCCACATTTCGGCCTCTTCTTTCCATTCTTCAGGAATTTCTTTTTCAATGACCTGGATTCCTTTTTCCCCCTCAAAATAAAGGGCTTTCATTTTTATCAGGTCAACAACTCCTTCCAATTTTTCTTCCAATCCCATCGGGAAAGAAACCGCAACTGCATTTGGAGTAAGTTTTGTCAAAATAGACTGGAAGCTTTTTTCAAAGCTGGCTCCCATCCTGTCCAATTTATTTATAAAGCAAATTCTAGGCACATTGTATTTGTCTGCCTGTCTCCAAACTGTTTCAGACTGAGGTTCCACGCCCGCGACACCATCAAAAACAACAACAGCGCCATCTAAAACCCTCAAAGACCTCTGCACTTCAGCTGTAAAGTCGATGTGACCTGGAGTATCAATTAAGTTTATCTGGTGGTCCCTCCAATACATTGTGGTAGCGGCGGAAGTAATAGTGATTCCCCTTTCCCTTTCCTGGACCATCCAGTCCATAACTGTGTCTCCTTCGTGGACTTCCCCGATTTTGTGGGAGACTCCGGTATAAAACAAAAGACGCTCGGAAAAAGTAGTTTTCCCGGCATCAATGTG
>CAIMDW010000002.1 GCA_903839895.1 Candidatus Staskawiczbacteria bacterium | reverse complement strand
TAACATTTTCCGGTTCTTTTGCAGATTCCGCTTTTGCTTTTTTCTGCCGTCCGGCAATAAGTTTTTCAACATCTGCGACAGCCCCATCAAAAACCGATTCATTAAACCCTGGATTATTTTTCTCCTCCTCCTTGTAAGCTGACACATCAAATGTGTGCGATTTAACTAATTCGCTTAATATGTTCTTTTTAAAATACGGACCCCAAGTTGCTGTTGCCGCCGCACTTCTTTTGACTTCGGACTGGCTGGAGTCTTGTGAAATTTCAAATAAATCTTTATATTCCTTTTCAAATTTATCAGCTTTATCCGCCAGCTTTAACAATTTTTTATCACTGCCGGAAAAATTTAAAATCACCGTAGCTTTTTCTTCTTCTAATTTAAGTTCTCTTTCATATTCCTCAGATTTTTTTTCCTGTATTTTCCCAATTACATTTTCTAATTTTCTTTCTGCAATATCCAAAACTTCCAACGGCGAAGCTGGATCGATTGGCTCTTCTCTTGTTGGAATTTCTCCTGGCATTCACTAATTTTACATCTTGCAAAAATTCCGGTCAAATGTCTGAAGTAAAAAAAGAGGACGATTGCTCGTCCTTTGGCTATAGTTATTCTATCGATTCGGCTACTTTCATGAAATGGTTGCCGTACACCAGCATAACCACAATTTTCGGAAATACTGCCCGGTTACTGAAGAAAGACACAATTAGCGCTTTCCAATAATACTGGCGCACTTTCCAGCTTGAAAGGATGCCCAAATACCAGATTGAACGCAGAAAAGCCATAATATCCCTCATTTTGATTTTTGACTGCATCTCCGCCGGCTTGTAATATTTAATGATATTCAAAATCCTCTCATAATACTTGCCTGGAGAATAAATGGTGCGGATTATTCGCTTATACCCTGCAACTAAAGCATCCAAATTCATCCTGGTCTTGAAGTTTGTCGACGCGTCGCTGTTATTTCCTGAAGCAGTACTTGTCAACCGGCCTTCTCGCTCTAATCTCTCGTGAAGTTTTGTGTTAGGAAAGGCCTGAAGAATCCCGACCATTGCCACACAAATCGGCGACTGCTGCAAAAAATCTATCAAATCGTCGAAAACACTGTCAGGGTCGTTGTCAAATCCGACTATGAACCCGCCATAAACCAGCAACCCGCGATTTGATAAAATCCTTACCGCTTCGGCTATATCGCATTTTTCATTCTGCTTTTTTCCGCATTCTTGAAGGCTGGCTTTTGAAGTTGTTTCCAAGCCCAAAAAAACCATCGTAAATCCGGCTCCGGTCATAAGCTGCATCATATATTCGTCATTTGCCAGATTGACGCTCGCTTGCGTTGAAAAAGTAAAAGGATAATCATGATTTTGCTGCCACCATTCCATGGCAATTAAGATTTTTTTTGCCTCTGTGCGATTTCCAATAAGGTTGTCGTCAGCGACAAAAACTGCCCCTCTGAATCCAGTTGCGAGAATGGCATCTAACTCCAGACTTATTTGGTCTGGAGTTTTGTAGCGTTGCACTCCGTTTACATTGCAAAATTCACAGTGGAACGGGCAACCGCGCGAAGCCTGAACAATCAGCGAAGCGTATTTCTTCTTTATCTTCTTTATCAGGCTCCACATAGGAACTGGAGTTGTGGCCATATCGGGCAATTCGTCTGCAGAATAAATCTGCCTTGCTTGCCCTTCCTCCAAATCTTTTATAAATTGCGGCAAAATAACTTCCGCTTCCCCAAGCACAAAATGATCAACGCCAGGAAAATCTTCCTGGTCCGATGCAAAAGCCGGCCCTCCAGCAACCACCTTGATTCCCAGTTTGTTGCACAAGGCAATTACTCTTTTAGCCGACTCGGTTTGCGCCATCATGGCAGACAAAAAAACATAATCTGCCCATTTAATCAGCTTGTCGCGAAGTTTCTCTACATTCATGTCCACCAACTTAAGCTCCCAGACGGGAGGAAGCATGGCGGCGATAGTAAGCAATCCCAATGGAGGGAAGCCCGCTCTGGCGCCGGCAATTTTTACCACGTTTTTGAAACTCCAAAACGTGTCATCCAAAAATTCCGGATAAACCAGCAAAACCTTCATAGATTTCATAACTGAACTCCTTCTTGTATTTATATTTTTTATTAACTTTTCAACGAGCTTAAAACTCGAATTTGTGCTTTAAACTATATCACAAAGCCCTGCTATTTACAATTTCAGGATAATTTGGTAGTATATTGTTATATGGCAATCACAAAATCAGCTAAAAAAGCTATCAGGCAATCTGCCAAGAGAAATGCGCAGAACGTTGTCTATAAAAATAACATAAAAAAGCTCGTCAAAGAAGCTCGCGCTTTGGTTTCTACTAAAAAAATGGCCGAAGCAAAGAAACTTTTGCCAGATATTTACGCAGCTTTCGACAAGGCCGCAAAAATCGGCGTTATAAAAAAGAACAACGCTTCCAGGCACAAGTCCAGGCTTACAAAATTGATAGACAAAAAAAACTAGGCTCAGCCTAGTTTTTTATTAAATTCCAGCTACCAGCAAATCCAGCGCAAGCTCGGGTTCGATCTTTCCAGTTTTAATATCCGCATCTGCCTTGAAAATATCCTGGTAGATTTTTTTTAACTGGAGAAGAGAGAAATGACTGCACACAGAAAAGGTTTTTTGGACTACAAAAGGATGCAATCCGGATTTTTTGGCAATAACGCCATAAGGCTGCTGTTTATCCTGCAGTTCTTTTATTACCAGAAGATTGCGGAACTGATAAGCTATCATTGAAAGCAGATACAAAGCGTTGTCTCCATTTTCAAGGTGCTTATGCAAAAGATTCATAGCCTCTTTTTTGTCGCTCGCCACCAAGGCATCAATTGTCTTAAAAATGTCATTTTCAAGGCTCGGCTTCACAAGCAGCTCCACATCTTCTTTTTTTACAATGGAACCCTTTTTATAATTTGCCAGCTTTTTTATTTCGTTTTCCATGCGCCATAAATCTGTCCCTGCAAAATTCATCAGCAAATATAAAGCGTTTTCTTCGGCCTTGGCCCCATTTTTCGCGAATTCTTCCTCGGCCCATTTCCTGACTTGAGCGGGTTTCAAGCATTCAAAGCGCTGGCACTTGGCGCATTTTTGCAAAGCTTTGAAAAATTTTGTCCTTTGGTCGGCCGCGCAATCTTCATAAATCACGACTATATCTTTTGACTCTTCCAAGCTTTTTGCATTCTCTAAAAATTCCTCTTGGAATTTCGCTTTTCCAAAAACATTCTTTAAAATTATGAGTTTTTTTTCAGCAAACATGGAAGTTATTTTCAGCATGCTGTAAAAATCCTTGAAATCTTTTTGTCCGGCATCCATATAGATTAAATTCAGCCCGGATTTATGGACTTTTTTATATCCCTCAATTATTTCTTCCAGTTTCCTTTTGGCGCGGAAGGAATCTTCGCCGTAAATAAAATAAATCATTTTATAATTTTTGGCAGTTAGGGCAAAAAAATGCCGATCTCTGGCCGACTTGCATGCGCTTTATTTTTGTTCCGCAGCGGCTGCAATTTTGCCCTTCTCTTTTATAAACCTGCCTTTCGTCATCAAAGTCGCCCTTGGTTCCATCGGGCTTGCGGTAATCAGAAAAGCTTTCTCCTCCAAGCCTGACTCCCGTTTCCAAAACTTTTTTTGTGTATTGGTAAAGCAATTCTAACTCTTTTTCGTTTAACTTTGCAACACTTTTTTCAGGGTGCACTTTAGCCCACCACAAAATTTCAGAAGAATAAATATTCCCGATTCCCGCAATAACCGCAGGATCCATCATCACCTGTTTTATTTTGCCTTTTTTGCCTTCAAAAACTTTCTTGAATTTTTCAAAAGTAAAATCTTTATCCAGGGGTTCTGGCCCCAAATTTGTAAGATCTTTTGAATTTGCCAGCTCTTCTGTTTTCCATAATTCCACTTTGGCAAATTTTCTGGCATCTGAAAGCGCCATCATTTCTCCGTTGTCTAAAAAAAATATCAAATGCAAAAATCTGTTATATGGGTCCGATAAAGGACCATCCTTTACTGGTTTCCAAAATCCATTTTGTTCTTTCCAAATTCCCACCAGCAAATGTCCCGTCATTTTTTGATGCACCAAAAGAGAATACCCGTCCGACAAATCAAAAATTACATTTTTGGCCCGGCGCCAGACTTTTTTTATTTTTTTATTTTTTATTTCTTTTTCAAACACTGAAAAATCGGTCGGCTTCTTCACTATTTTTTTCCAGTCAGACCACACATCAACAAAGGCCCTGTTAAGGACCTTTGCGTTCAAGCCTTTTACTGTTGTTTCAACTTCGGGAAGCTCTGGCATATTATTCTTTATCCAAGCTTTTGCCTTAATTCTTTTGCCTCTTCTTGCATCTTTTTAGATTCAGCCGCCAATCGCTCCAATTCCACTGTCCTATTTTTCACCTTCTGCTCTAATGCATTTATCGTTTCCTGCAATTCTTCTGTTTTTGCCTGCACTTTTATTCCAACAGATTTTTCAATATTGGCTTCCTGATCCCTGCTGACTTTCAATTCATCGGCTATCTTATTAAAAACGTCAGCCAGCTGAGCCAATTCGTCTTTGCTTGGCAGATAAACCCTGCTAGACAAATTTCCGTTGCTCAATTGCGTTGCCCTGTCTAAAAGCTTTTTAACAGGGTAAGATACATTTTCCCCGATCGCCAAGCCGAAGAAAAATACAAAAATTGCCAAAAACAGAACCACCATATAAAAACCTGGCTCTATCTTTTCTGGATCCATCGCCAAAAAAACGACCACCGAAAAAATCCCGATTAAGATTATGGGGACTGCAATTCTGGTTGAAATTTTTGACATGTTTTTATGCTTAATTATTTTTTAATTGAGAAACCCTGTTTATCAGCGAATTAAATTCCAATTTTTTAAATGCCTCTTCAACTTCATTATCTTTGAAATCCCCAAATTTGCAACCCTCCAAGTCAAAATCCATTTCCACGTCATTTTTCATTTGGGCAAGCTTCAAAGACATCATTGCGCTTTCCTTGTTTTGCTTCAGCATTTCTTTGACTTTCGGCTTCAGGACAGCCGTGTCAGTGGAAAGCTCTTCATAAAGGTTTTTTAAAGTCCCGTACTTTTGAATTATTTCAGCAGCTGTTTTTTTGCCGATTCCCGCCACTCCCGGAATATTATCTGAGGGGTCGCCAGTCAAAGCCTTAAAATCCACCACTTGCTTCGGCTCGACTCCAAGCCGTTCTACAACCCTGGCCTCGTCATATATGACGGTATCTTTTATTCCTTTGCCAAGCGTGTAAACTTTTACATTGCCTTTCACTAGCTGTAAATTGTCCAAGTCGCCAGACAAAATATAAACCTGCAAATCTTTTTCATCTTTCACCAGCTCGCAAATTGTGGCAATCAAGTCATCGGCCTCCACCCCTTCTTTTGCAAAAACAGGAATATTGAAAGCCTTTAAAATTTCTTTTGCAATCGGTATTTGGGAAATAATTCCAGAAGCCGTCGGAGGCCTGTGGGCTTTATAGTCTGTAAACATTTCGTGGCGGAAGGTAGGGGACTTAGTGTCAAAACATGCAACGATGTAATTTGCCTTCAAATCGGTTATAGCTTTGAACAAAGTCAGCAAATACCCATAAACAGCCCCAGTTTCCTGCCCAGAAGAATTCATCAAAGGCGGCAGCGCATGAAACGACCTGTGCAACAGCGCATTAGAATCAATGATAATCAATCTTTTTTCCATTCCTTATTATATCACGTTTTTAAATATTATTTCGCGCTTTTTTTCGTCAATGGAGTTGAATTGGATTTTAGTGAAATTTTTTGGCAGGGCTTTTTTTATTTTTTCTGGCCATTCTACTGCCACTATATTTTTCGGGTCAGAAATTATTTCTTTGAAATCCAATTCCAAAATATCTTTGTGGTTTTTTAATCTATAGCAATCAATGTGATAAAAATTTCCATTTTTAATTTCAAATCTTTTCAAGATTACGAAAGTCGGGCTCAATATTTTTTCCTTAATTCCTAGGCCTTTTGCAAAGCCCTGCAGAAAAGTCGTTTTGCCTCCGCCCAAGTTTCCATGCAATCCGATAACAACAGCTTTTTTGTTTTCTTTTGAATTTAAAATTTCTTCTGCAAAAGATTCCCCCAGTTTTTGGGTGTCTTCTGCCCCGATTGTAATGTATTTTTTAAGCATGTGGATTAAAATATTTGACTAAAAAAATAAATTCGTTTAGGGTGTATTAAATCTAAAAAACTTATGGAAACACAACCAGCCTCACAACTTATAACCGATTCCAAAAACATTTATTTGATCTCTTCACAAGGGCCAGAGGCAATGTCTGCCACGCTGGCTCTTTTTTATACTTTAAAGGAATCTGGCAAAAATGTAAACTTAATACTTGAGTCTTTGCCTGAAAACTTGAAATTTCTGTCTCCCTCGTTGGATTTTATTTCATATCCTAAGAATTTTGTCATTTCCATTCCAAGCAATGTCGCCAAAGTTTCCCAGATACATTACGAAAAAACAGAAAATGATTTGAAAGTGCACCTTACTATAGAAAACGGCATCATAAAAAAAGACAATCTTTCTTTTTACTTCGCCGAAGCCAAGCCCGACCTGATAATAACTTTAGGCGTGAAAGATTATAAAAAACAATTGTCGGAAAACCTAAATTCATACGGGTTTTTAATGGAATCTCCAATCCTGAATATCGACAACTCGAAAGATAACGATAATTTTGGTAGAATAAACTTAATAGAAGACAAGCCGCTGGCTGAAATGATTTTGGCCATGCTGCCGGCGAAAAGCAAAGAGGCTTCCAACTGCCTTTTAGCTTCGCTGGTAATCAGCACCGATAGCTTCAAAAGCAAGCTGACCGCCGAAGTTTTTGAAATGGCGGGAAGCTTGATGAAAAACGGAGCGGACTTGGAACAAATACAAAATAACATTTTTAAAAATGCCTGAGGAAACAAAAAAAATATTAGGATCTGTCGCAATACTCCCGGAAATCCTCCAAGAAGTGGACAGCCAGATAAAAGATGTCGCCGCCTTCCAGAAAAAAATCCAGGAATATGCTTCCAAAAATATCACCCAGCTTCTGGATTTGATAATGTACGGCGCCATTGCCTTGGACGCTTCCGATGTGCATTTGGAACCTCAAGAAAAAGAAGCCAGGCTTCGCATAAGGCTAGACGGCATCTTGCAGGATGTTGTTTTTTTTGACCATGCAACTTACAACCACATTTTATCCAGGCTAAAGCTTCTTTCAAAACTGAAACTCAATATCACTGATAAGCCTCAAGACGGCAGATTTTCAATTGCAGTGGCTGAATCCATAATTGAAATAAGGACTTCCAGCTTGCCAGCCGAATACGGCGAGTCGGTGGTTATGAGAATTTTGAATCCAAAGTCTTTGATTTCTTTGGATGACTTGGGCTTGAGAGAAGACTTGTATAAAATTTTCCAGAAAGAAATAGACAAGCCAAACGGCATGATAATTGTAACGGGGCCCACAGGCTCTGGTAAAACTACAACTTTATATGCTTTCCTAAAAAAAATTCAAGACCCTGAAATAAAAATTATTACTATCGAAGACCCAATTGAATATCACTTGAATGGCATTTCCCAGACTCAAGTGGCTCCCGAAAAAGGGTATGACTTTTCAGACGGATTAAGATCTATAGTAAGGCAAGACCCGGATGTGATACTTGTGGGAGAAATCCGAGATTTGGAAACCTCTAAAATAGCCCTGCAGGCAGCCTTGACCGGCCACCTGGTACTTTCTACTTTGCACACCAACGACGCAGCTGGGACCATCCCAAGGCTCGTAGACCTGGGAGTGGAATCTTCATCCATTGCGTCTGGCTTGAAAATGGCTGTGGCCCAAAGGCTGGTCAGAAAAGTCTGCAAAGCGTGTTCAATATTGGAAAAACCTTCAATTCAAGAGCTGGAAGAAATAAAAAGAGGGTTAAAAGAAATAAAAATAAAACTGCCGGATTTAGACAGTGTAAAAGTTGCCAGAGCAAAAGAAGGAGGATGCCAAATATGCAATTTTACCGGATATAAAGGAAGGCAAGGATTGTTTGAAGCGTTTTTAGTGGATGCAGAAATGGAAAAGTTTATCTTGTCCAATCCGCCAGTTTCAGAAATCAGGGAATTGGCCATAAAAAAAGGAATGGTAACAATGTACCAGTCCGGTTTGATAGATATTGCGGAAGGCAAAACCACTTTTGAAGAAGTCGCCCGCGTAGTGGAAAAAGACCAAGAAGAGACAAATTAAAAAAGCGGCTCAAGAGTTGGAGGTAGTTTTATGTCTGGGACATAAAGAAAGATTTATCTGAGGAATAATCGAGCCGGAGCAAGATTATCCGAAGCTGAGATAAATCCAAGTAAATACCTCCAACTCTTGAGCCGCTTCTGTTTAGCTTCAATATTTTCTATTATATCACCTTATAACGCTTATGTCAAGCCTTTTGCCTGAAAAACTGAATAAAGAAGAAGACCTGCTAGATTCGGCCCTAAGGCCGGTTTCTTGGCAAGATTATGTTGGCCAGGACAAAATCAAAGACAACATAAAGGTTATCATAACAGCTGCCAAGCAAAGAAACCAGACTCCAGACCATTTATTATTCTACGGCAACTCTGGATTGGGCAAAACCACTCTGGCTAATTTGGTGGCTTTGGAAATGGGCAAGAAAATCAGATCCACTTCTGGGCCGGCTTTGGAAAGAGCTGGCGACTTGGCTGCCATTTTAACCAATTTGTCAGAAGGCGACGTTTTATTCTTAGATGAAATCCATAGGATAAACAAAACTATAGAAGAATACCTGTACCCCGCCATGGAAGACTGCAAACTGAATTTAGTTTTGGGCAAAGGCCCAATGGCCCGCACTATGGAGCTAAAGTTGCCCAAATTTACCCTAATTGGAGCCACCACGAGACCCGGCTTACTGTCAGCTCCTTTAAGAAACCGTTTTGGCGCCACTTTCCAGCTCAACTTCTATAATATAGAAGACGTTAAAAAGATTATTGAACGCTCTGCTAATTTATTAAAAATAAAAGCGGAACCTGATGCTGTTGAAACCATTGCCAAGCGTTCGCGATTTACGCCAAGAGTGGCAAACCGCCTTTTAAAAAGAGTCCGTGACTTTACCCAAGTCAAAGGCTCTAATACTATTACGAAAGAAATCGCCGAAAATGCGCTAGATTCTTTAGAAGTGGACAACATGGGCCTAGAACCAAGCGACCGAAATATTTTAAAAGCTTTAATAGAAAAATTCAACGGGGGACCAGTCGGCCTGCAATCCTTATCAGCCGCCGCCATGGAAGAAGAAGAAACCATTCTAGATATTTACGAACCATACCTAATGCAATGTGGACTTTTAGAACGTACCCCAAAAGGCCGAGTTGCCACCTTTTTAGCTTACGAGCATTTAGATTTAAAGCATCTCAAAAAGCAAAGCAACTTATTATAATAATATTTAACATAACTAAAAACCGCCTTTCGGCGGTTTTTTATTTCCCCTTTTTCCACTTTACGGATTTTAGGAATGGGGAGTAAATGTCTTTGTCTATGCTTATTCTTAAAGAATCTTTTTTAAAATTCTTGCTGGTGAATTTAATATTGCCGGGGTCTTCTATTATAGCTATGGGGGTTTGTTCGGCTCCTTCGCCCATTTCGTAGACTGCGGCGGCGGATAGGGAGTCTACGATGTTTGTCTGGGACATTTTTAATTTTCGGCCGAAAATATCTTTTTTACCACGATAGTCGCGCAGAGGATTGAATCCATAATAAGAAATACCAATTCCCATAATTCCAGTTCGCAGGGGAGTTGTGTGGCTGTCGGAAATTATTACTCCGAAGGCCTTCAAGCCATAAGTTTTTTTTATAAAATCATAAATTTTCTTAGCAGACGCGAAAGGCTTTTTGGGCCACAAAATATAATATCCGTTTGCATTACTTTCATCAATCCCGGAAGTTGGGATCAAAATATTATTCTTGATTGTCAGCATCACATACCCAGCCTCTTTTGATATTATTTTTTTATCTATAAATAAATCCGCTTCTTTTTTTACTAAATTTTCTTTGTTTTTTACGGCAGAAATTTTTACGCAATTTCCTTCCCAAATGGAAACCACTTTTGAAGTCACAATAATTATGGATTTTTCTTTCAAATCAAAAATGCTTTCTTTTATAACAGAAAGCAAATCATCTTTTGGAGGAATTAGCGCGCGAGTTTTAATTGCTTTGACCAGCATTTAAAATTAGTTCTGTTTTAAAATATGGAATTTTTTCCAAAACAAATTTGAAAGCCAAGGTACTTGCCCAAATTCCCAAAGTAAAAACTCCTCTTTCTATAAATACTACTGGAATTAAAGACATCCAGATTGCGGGAGTCAAACCAAATGTATAAAGAAAAATTACTGATCCCACTGCATGAGCTGTAAACGTGGCACCCAAACTATTTAAAATTAATTTATTTTTAAAAAATGTTGCAACAAATGGAATCAACCAGATAAAAGAATATGCCCAAGCTTGCCTACCAATCGGGTTTAGCAAAAATAAAGCAATGCAGATTGGGAAAATTATTGCTGTTTTTTTTGTTTTCAATCCGAAATAAACCGCTGCCAGCATGGCGGGCAAAAATCTGATTAATGACAGCAAATCCAATTTTTGGTGGAACAAAATTACATTTAACGCTCTTACGGCAAATGCTGAAATTCCCCCCAACACCGGCCCTAAAAACATTCCGCCAACTGGCCCTAAAAATTCAAAGAGAGTGAAGCTTTGGCCAGATCCCACAATTTTATTAACCGAAATTTGGAAAGCCAGAAGCCCCAAAGCCGTAAATATTATTGAAAATATAATTTGCTTTTTGTTCATGGTATTTCTATTTATACCCTATTTATTATAAAATACAATAATGAAAAAACTATTGTTCTTATTTTTAATTCTGCCGATAATAAATATAAATACTGCATCCCCTGCCCAATTAGACCAGCTAGCCGGAATTGGCCCCGTTATGGCCCAACGTATAATTGAGGCCAGGCCTTTTTCTTCGGTAGATGACTTAGACAAGGTAAAGGGTATTGGACCGGCCACTTTGAAAAAAATTAAAACCCAAGGATTTGCTTGCATAGACTGCCAGGCGCCTGTTTTAAGTTCCTTATCTTCAGCGCCCGTGGCAAGCTCAATTTCTAACTCGAAAACGCCAACTAAAGCTATTTTAACCCTTTCTGGACCCAAAGACTTGCCAAAAGAGGAAAAATCTGTTAATAATAAGGAAAATAAGAACAATCCTTGGTTTTTATTTTCTGCAGTCTTATCTGCAGCGATAATACTATCTATCTTCGTATTAATAATAAAAATAAAATTTTTAAAAACTCATGTCAGGACATAGTCATGCGAAAACGGTTATGGCAACCAAAACTGCCAATAACGCCAAAAAAGGAAAAATATATTCCAAATACGGAAGGCTTATCACAATTGCCGTAAAGGAAGGAGGGGGATCGGGAGACGCGACAAAAAATTCCAAACTTCGAGCCGCCATAGATCAGGCCAAGAATATGGATATGCCTAAGGAAAATATTGAAAGGGCAATTTTGCGGGGAACCGGCGAACTGGCCGGCGAAGCCTTGGAATCTGTTTCTTACGAAGGATTCGGGCCAGGCGGAATTGCTTTGATAATTGACGGCATTACCGACAATTCAAATAGGACTTTGAGCGAAGTCAGAGTTATCTTAAACCAAAATGGCGGAAAAATGGCCGGAGAAGGAGCAGTAAGATGGATGTTTGAAAGAAAAGGAGCCATAATAGTTTCGTTTGAAGGCAAATCAAAAGACGAGCTGGAAATGCTGGCAATTGAAGCTGGCGCTGACGACGTGAAAGCAAGCGATGAAGGAATGGACATTTACACAAAGCCTGAAGACTTAGAAACTGTAAAAAAAGCTTTGGAAGACAAGGGAATTAAAATTGAGTCTGCCAATCTGGATTATGTGGCGAAGGAAGAAGTGACAATTTCTGAAAAAGAAAAAGAGCAGACTGAAAGGCTTTTTGAAGCTTTGGACGACAACGACGCAGTCAACAATATTTATTCCAATTTAAAAGACTAATTTTAAAAAACCGCCCCTTGGCGGTTTTTTCGTGCTATAATTCGAATATGATTATTTTAGGAATAGATCCGGGCTCTGTGATTGTGGGTTATTCTATTATAAAAAAACTCCCCGACAAAACATTCGAAGTTATAGATTTTGGCTGTATTATTACAGACAAATTTGCCACGACCGGCGAAAGATTAAAATACATATATGACGAAACTTCAAAGCTAATTAAAAAGCACCGCCCCAACGTCTTGTCTATTGAAACCTTATTCTTTTTTAAAAATTTAAAAACCGTAATGCCGGTAAGCCAATCGAAAGGAGTCATATTGTTAGCTGCCGCCGAAAAGAAATTGCCCGTCTGTGAATTTACCCCTTTACAAATTAAGATGGCAATAGTAGGATATGGACGTGCAGAAAAAAAACAGGTTCAGAAGATGATTGAGCAAACTGTCGATATTAAAGCTTTCGATCTAAAAAAGAACAACAGAAAAAAAGATGATGCATTCGATGCCTTGGGAGTCGCAATCTGCGCCGGCCTGAAAAATTATTAGCCTGTGTGGAAAAGAAAGTATTGACAATAACCAATAAAAAAATATAATTGAAAAAGTTGAATATAATTAACATATATAAAAATGGAAGAGGAATTTTTAACCAAGCTCATTAGCGAAGACGACGATTTAGAAGAAACAAACTGGGGCGACGACGACGCAGATGATGCAGATGACGATGACAAGGATGAAGACGACGACGATGCAGATGACGATGAAGATGAACCGGCGGAAGAGGAATAATAATAACAGTGAAACTTCGGCAACGGCCGGAGTTTTTGTTTATCCACTGTCTTGTTATTTTGCGGTTTTTGTGGTTATATAAAAAGAATGAATAAACACTTTTTTGCGACAATCGGCAAATATATCGCCTTTTTATTTTTAACGGGATGCCTTTTGGTTTTATTGGCATTTATTTACTACACCTGGGATTTGCCTCAGCCAGAAAAATTCACTGAAACTCCTTTCATACAGTCCACAAAAATTTATGACAACACAGGTAAAACCCTTTTGTACGACATTTATGGCGAAGAAAAAAGGGAAATAGTTTCTTTCGACAAGATTTCAGACAACTTAAAGCACTCTGTTTTAACTTCCGAAGATTCCAGATTTTACCAGCACGGAGGCGTGGATGTCTTGAGGACTGGCAAAGCTATTTGGGTGGATATTATTTCTAGGGGAGGCTACCAGGGAGGCTCCACACTGACGCAACAGCTTATCAGGGCAGTTTATTTGACCAACCAAAAAAGCATTTCCAGAAAAATCAAGGAAATTGTTTTGAGCGTAGAATTGGAACAAAAATATTCCAAAGACCAAATTTTTGACTGGTATCTGAATGAAATACCTTTCGGAGAAAATGCATATGGAGCGGAAGCTGCCGCGCAAGCTTATTTTAACGAATCCGCTTCGGATTTGACCGCAGCGCAAGCCGCAGCCTTAACCGCAATGATTCCGGCTCCAAGTTATTATTCGCCATTCGGCCCTCGCAAATCTGAAATGCTAAAAAGAAAAGACGAAATTTTAGATAAAATGAAGCAGTTGGGATATATAAGCGACCAGCAGTTAAAAGATGCCAAAAATGAAAAACTGGCTTTTTCAGAATCTACAAAACCAATAAAAGCTCCGGACTTTGTAATGTACGTCAAAAAATATTTGGACGACAAATACGGAGAAGACTATCTTAAAGAAAAAGGGCTGAAAGTTTACACAACCTTGAATTATGACGTCCAGCAATATATTGAACAGGTTGTAAAAGACGCAAATTCATACAACATCGGCAAAGGCGCTTATAACACGGCAATGGTTGTCTTAAACCCAAAAAATGGAAACATCTTAGCTATGATGGGCTCTAAGGATTATTTTGCGCCTTCATATCCGGCCGGTTGCGATGAAAAAGGCCCGGGCAACTGTTTATTTGAACCAAAATATGACGTTGCCACAATGGGGCAAAGGCAACCAGGCTCCTCATTTAAGCCATTTGCTTATGCGACAGCTTTGCAAAGAGGTTACACTGCAAACACAATTTTATGGGATATAAAAACAGAATTCAACCCAAGCTGCGATCCTTCAGGAAACGGCCTTGTAGGTTCAGACGGAACAGCCTGCTATAATCCGCAAGATTATGAGCCGGCCGACAGGGGACCAGTAACAATGCGCTCATCGCTGGACGGTTCTTTAAACATACCTTCAGTCCAGGTTTTATATTTGGCGGGAATCCAAAACACCCTGCAAACTGCCAGAAACATGGGCATTACGACTTTGACTGACACAAAAAATTATGGCTTGTCGCTGGTGCTGGGAGGAGGCGATGTAAATTTATTGGAAATGACTTCAGCTTACGGAGTTTTTGCAACTGAAGGAAGCTATATCCCGCCAGTCAGCATTTTAAAAATTACCGATGCTCAAGGAAATGTGATTGAAGAAAATAAAGAACAGCCGACAAAAGTTTTAGACATCCAGGTTGCCCGCCAAATGAATGACATCCTTTCTGACAACAATGCCAGAAGCTTTATTTTTGGAGCTAATTCGGCTTTGCATGTCCCAGGTTACCAAGTTGCCGCCAAAACCGGAACAACCCAAAGCATGAGAGACGGCTGGTCAATGGGATACACTCCGTCTTATGTGGTAGGAGTTTGGACGGGAAACAACAACAACTCTGTGACAAAAGACATTGGAGTCGGAATTGCAGCCCCAATGTGGAACAAAGTCATGACAAAACTGGTAAGCGCAGCTCCCGCTGAATCATTTACAGCTCCAGACCCGATTACAGACCGCAGCCCCGCCTTGCTAGGAACATTATTGCCAACCGACATCCACACAATTTTGTATTATATCGACAAAAACAATCCTCTGGGGCCTCAGCCCGCAAATCCCGCCGAAGATCCGCAATATTATTTATGGCAGTCGGCAATAAATAATTATTTAGAAAGAGAGGGAAGAAGCAGTGAAATTGTATCTCAGTAAAACAAAAAGCTCCGAAGTTGTCGGAGCTTTTTTATTTGTCCAAATTTGAAACAGAATGCCAAACATCGTTGTTCCAGTGATAATTCTTGTCCATTCCGCCCAACGCCCACATTTTATCTTTAAAAATAACTATTCCCAAATCCTCGCGTCCCAACCATTCGGAATCTTGCTTGGTTTTCTGCCAGCTGATTCCGTTTGAAGAATACCAAACGTCGTTGGCGCCATTTCCATATTCAGCGGAGTTCAGCCGGCTGACCACCCATAACTTATTCTGATAGTTTAGAGCTGCGTTTCCTTGGCGGGTGGCAAAAGGGGGATTGGCGTTCTCTAATTTCCAGTTTTTGCCATCAACCGATGACCAGATATCGTGAAAAAGATGGCCATCTTGCCCATAATAATCCATACCATCAATTACCCATATTTTTTCGTTGAAACTTCCGAAGCAAAATCCCATCTTGGAGACCAGCTGGCGTTGTTTGTAGATTGGGTCCAGTGAATTCCATCTTCTGAAGACCAAACGTCGTTGTATAGCGTATTATGGCCAACAGTAAAGCCTCCAAACAGCCATGGCAAAATATGATGCGTTCCATAATTTACTCCGCCAATCAGCCACATTTTACCCTGAAAAACCACCAGTTGATGCCCTTCCCTGGCCGGCCAAGCCGATGAAACGGCTTCTTGTTTCCAATTTATGCCGTCGGTTGAAGACCAAATGTCATTTTTATAGCCAACCTTAGGTCCCCAGCCACCCATCAGCCACATTTTTCCTTTAAAATCTACTGTTTCCACAGATCTTCTCTCACCCCAAGCCGCGTTATTTGTAGCCAATTGCCAATTTGCGCCATCAGGAGACGACCAAACGTCGGCAAAATATTTTGAGTCTCCATAATCCACATTTCCCGGATTTTCAGATATGACGTGGCCGTTGGCGTTTACTCCGCCCATGACCCAAATTTTATCTTTATAAACAACTGTTGCATGCGAGTCTCTAGCTTCCCAATTGGCCGAACTTGTAGCTTTTATCCATCCTAAGCTTGCAGGCTCAAAACTTGCGTCAATCGGAGCTTGATATTTTCTGGCTTCCAAAATCTCCAAAAACGTTTTTTCCGGCTGCTTGTTTGAGCCAATTATAAAAATGGCCAGCAAAGCCATTAGTATAAAAATTATCGCAAAATATTTTTTCATTTAAGCAGACTTGATCGGCATAACCACATAAATATAGCTTGTGTCTCCAACCGGCTTTAAAATGCACGGGCCTTCTTCTTGGCTGAAGTCAAACATGACTTCCGAGCTTTTAATGTTTGCCAAGCCGTCGGTCAAAAATTTATGATTGAAAGCAGCCTCAATCTCATCTCCTTCCACTTTGGCCGGAATATTAGAATTGCTTTCTCCAATGTCAGGATCCTGGGCCGAAATTTGGACTTCTTTGCTGACTGGGTCAATTTTTACTTTCACTTCGTTTATTTTGCCGGAAAACAAGCTGGCCGCCTTAATCTGGGTCAGTAATTCGTCCCTTTTTACTGTCACATGAGTTTTAAATTTGCTGGGAATTATTTCCTGATAATTAGGATATTCTCCTTCAATCATGCGGGAAATTATCTGCACTTGCGGGTGAGGCGCTTCTTTCATTGGAAATTCAAACATTGTCTGATTGGGAGAAAAATATATTTTCAGTTTGCCTTCATGCTCTGATAAAGTATTTATGATTTCCTTGGCTGGCTTTTGCGGAAGTATGAAAGAAATATCCCGCTTAACCGGTTCCTCTAAGGTAATTGTTTTCTCAGCCAGCCTAAAGCTGTCAGTTGCCACAATCTTTAAAGAGTTTTTGGAAAAGTTAAAATAGATTCCCGAAATTTCAGGCCTGGATTGCGATGGGGAAGCCACGTCCACAATTTGGGATAATCCTTGGCAAAACTTTCTGTTGTCTATTTCCAAAAATTCCAAATCTTTGAATTCTGGAATAATTGGGAACTCTTCAGGATTGAATCCTTGCACTTGATTTTTAAAGCTTTTGCATTCTATATATAAGCCCTGTTTTCTTTCTTCTAAAGTTATTTTGTCGTTTGGCAGGAGCGAAACAAAGTTGGATAAGAATTTGGCGGGCACCACCACTTTTCCCTTCTTTACAATCTTGGTCAGTATCCAAATTTTTATGGCAGTTTCCAAATCTGTCGAACTCAAGCTTAAGAAATTATCTTCTGTACTTATCAGCACATTGTCCAAGATTGGCAGAGATAAATTTTTCCCCACAATCTTTTCCACTACGCTCAAACCGTTTTTAAAATTTTCTTTTAAGATTTCTACT
>CAIMDW010000001.1 GCA_903839895.1 Candidatus Staskawiczbacteria bacterium | reverse complement strand
TTTTTGCTTTAGAATAATCCAAACAGCTTCTCTTCTGCTCTCCTTTTTGGGCCGGCTCGTGAATTTCCTGGCCGGAAAATCCGCTTTCTTTTTTTACTATTTCAAAGATTTCATTTATATTCGTTTCCTTGCCGGTCCCAATGTTAAAAATGCCTTTTCTCCCCGTTTCCATGGCCAAAATAGCAACCTCAATAACATCCTGCACATAAATGAAATCCCTTGTTTGCAAGCCGTCCCCGTTTATGACAGGCTGCTGCTTTGCAAAAATTTTATCGCAAAAAATCGAAATGACCCCCGCTTCCCCTTTCGAATTTTGCCTCGGGCCATAAACGTTCGCGAATCTTAGAGCTACGAACGGAATGCCGAAAATTTTATCATAATAATTCAAATATTTTTCAATTGATAGTTTTGCAATTCCATACGGAGAAAGAGGATATTCAACATAATTTTCAGGAGTCGGCACAATATCTGCATCTCCATAAATGGCGCCGCCAGTGGAAGAAAAAACAACTTTTTTGACATTATTATTCTTGCAATTCTCTAAAATATTCAAGCTTCCTAAAATATTTATTTTTGCGTCTTCAACTGGACTTTCAACGGATTTTCGCATATTTATCTGGGCCGCAAAATGAAAAACTATTTCCGGCTTTTCTTTTGTAAAGATGCCCGACATTTTTTTGTCCTGGATGTCGGCTTTATAAAACTCCGCTTTCTTATTTAAATTTTCCTTTAATCCTGTGGACAAATTATCAACAATAACCACGCTATGCCCTTTTTTAATCAATTGGTCTGCAAGATGGCTCCCAATAAACCCAGCTCCGCCGGTTACTAAAACTTTCATTTATTTTTGCTTTTGAATTATATTCTCTATATTATACGCCCCCATTTTTTCAATTTCAACAAATCCCTGCATTGCCATTTCAGCAAAGTCGCCCGCATTCAAATAGTCATACAGCCATTGATCAGCATACTTCGGGTTTTCCTGGGCAACGGCAGCCCCAATATGGAAAAGCCACCTTTGATTGAAATCTTCTTGCGAACCGATTATAGGAGCTATTATAATAGGAAGCCCGAGCCCTGCATAAAAAGACAATTCTGAAGGCTTTGTCCATAAAATATCAGTTTCTCTCAATGCTTCATTAAAATTTTTGAAATATTCGTCCATAGTGGCTCCAGATAAAATATGCACCCATCCATCCAACTTCAAACCTTTTAAATTATCAGCGAAATATTTCCTTAATTCCCCCCTAACTCCCACGGAAATTATAAACCTCAATTTCCTGTCTTTTATTTTCTGCCTCAAGCTCTCAATAGCATACAAAGGAATTTCTTTTTGCGCGCCTGCTCCCCCAATTGAAAACATTATAGTCAAAGGATGATTCGGCTTTTCAGGCAATTTTCCCAGGGTCCCTTTTATCAAAGGAGCATACATTTTCCTGTATTTTTTATTGGGATCCAAATTCAAAAGCCTGTGAGCCATATCTTCTTTCAAAATCTTTGAATTCTCTCCGATGTTTTCTTTCGGTAAAGGATATCCCGTCAAAATTATATTTTCCGGCTTTACGCCGTAAAGCTTCAGCCTGTTTGGGTCCAAGTATTTGAAGCGAAATATTTTATCTTGCTTTTTTTAGGATCAATCGCCACCCACGACCTGCTTATGTCAGCGTCGCAAATGACGCAATAAATCTGGTTTGGATATTTCAATTCTTCCGCCATGAAAGCCGGCGTAAAAAAGGTGGACACCATCGTGAGCGGATTTTTTCCAAGCCTTTGTATCAAATCCTTTCCCCAGCCGTTTTCCATTGATTTAGAATTACTCAAAAGCATTAAAGTAGGCTTTGACAAATCCCTTTTTGGGTAATAAGTCAGAATTTTCTGGAATTTATCCATTACTCCAAAAGCCAAATTTCCGATGTATGGAACCATTTTAAATCGCGAAATAAATTCATATCCGGCTCTATTGCTTTGCCAGGTTTTTTTATCTTTTTCTGGAATTCCTTCGTAACTGTTGGCATTGATAACTTTCCCCCCGAAAGCAATATCGCGCAAAGGATATGCAGTCCTCTGGTGCCCGTAACCCATGTCGGCCGCAATTACCCAGGCCTTTTTATTTTTCTTTTCCATGATTTGTATGTTTATGTATTATACCTTAAATTCATGAAATTTTTAACACTTGAAATTTATCTTAATATGTGCTATTATTTAATCTATAAAAGCAGCTCATTTCCATTTGAAAGGTTTGTATATGGTAATCAAATTTTATCCAGTTACAGAGCAAGAAAAAAAAATTGCGATCTTGCTCAGATGTCCCGACGTTAGATTCCCCAGGCCGCATAACGAGTTTATTAAAAAAGAACTCAACTTAAAAGCTGGCACTTATTATTCCCTAAAGCGCGCCGGAGGAGTTATCGCTTTGGCTCGGCCTGCGCAGTTCCCTGAATCCTTCAGGTCGTTGATTGAAGAAATAAGCTTATTTGTTGAGCTTCATCCTGAGATATCGCACATCATCGGCATTAACCATGAAGACTGCAAAAAATACAGCGACAGTATTGATAGAAATGACTGTCCGCCTAACCCTGAGAGAGAAGATCTTCTGGCTTTTGCCAAACTCCTTACTGATATGTTTCCCGATCTGCAAATTGGGGCCTATTATGGAAGATTCAAAGACGAGACACAAAAAGAAGCTGGCTTTGAGACTATCTTCGAAACTGACCCTGAAAAATCATTACGCAAACAATAATATTATATCTCCTCTAGGAGATTTTTTTTACAAAAAATCTTGGCTGTGCTTTTTATTAAAGAACCAGGTGAAAAATCCTATGGCAATATAAAACGCAAAAAGCAATATCCATGAAACGTTTGTGACGGTTTTTGACATCCATGGCGCAGAAAAAATTTCCATCACCTTCAAAAAATACGAAATTAAAATCCAGCAAGGAATATACAAAATTTGGCCTAATAAATTTGAAACTATCCCGACCAAAGAAAATAAAAAGCCCGATGCCAGGATTGCGGGCATCACCGGCAGAATTAAGATATTAGTTACGGGAGACATCAGCGGAATCGATCCAAAATTAAAAATCATCAAAGGCAAAGTGAAAATCTGGGCCGTAAATGTGACAGAAATAATGTCTGACAATTCATACATACTTCCTTTGAATAAAAATTTCATAAGATAACTTATCAAGGGTTTCAAATAAATTATTCCCAAAGATGCCATAAATGAAAGCTGGAAGCCAATATCATAAATCAAAAGCAAGGGGTTTTGCAAAAGCATTATGGAAGCGGCCAAAACGATTATTCTTGAACTTGTGTTCTGCCGTCCAAGAGCCCCGGAAATAATAAATATACTTCCCATGATTCCCGCTCGAATTCCGGAAGCCGTAAATCCTGTCAGCGCAATGTAAAGCCAGACAAAAAATAAAGAAAGCAAGCCGGCATAATTTCTCCGCAGTCCAAAAAACATCAAAAGCCCCGCCAAAATGGCGCTTACAATTACCACATGCACTCCTGAAATTGCAGTTAAAAAGCGCAGTCCTGTGTTACTAAGCTGATCCCTCAAAACAGGCGTCATATTCTTGTTATTGCCCAAAATAATCCCTTCCAAAATAAACCTATGGGGAGGCAAAGAAATCTGGCTGATGCTTTCTGCCAATTTTTGCTTTAAAAACAAGACCTTCCCATAACCCGCTTCGTTAAGGCTTCGTGGGGCGAGATGAGACAAGGCTTCGATTTTTGGAAAACCCATTACAGAATAAATACCGTCTTTCATCAGATAATTCTTGTAATTGAATGTGTCTGTCACCTCTGGCGCTTCCAGTTTCCCTGTAAGATTTATTTTGTCCAAATATTCATATTCTGGATATCTGCTTGTTGTAACTAGAATTGTGCTGCTGCCAATTTTCACATTTAGTTTTTGCGAGGTATCCCGCACGTCCGGCTCATCTGAAATTACGCCGGTTAAAACAACGACCAGTCCATTATTATTCAATTTGGCCAGCTTGTCATTGGCAATATTAAATTCTGAAATTTGGAAGCGCAAAATGCCTAACGCCAAAAACAAAAGGCAAAAACCTAAAACAACAAATTTATTCTTATCTAAAAAAATAAAAGATAAAATCAGCAAAACCCCCAAAATAAAAAATCCCCAAACAAAAATTTGGGGAATTTTAATAAAAGACTCTAAGGCAATGCCGGCAATGAATGAAAGGCAAAGAAAAAATAATATTTTTGAAGGGCTCATCTTGTTTGGCAAATTTTGAAATGCGGAGAAATTTCTTTTGCAATGTTTTTTAACCACTCGTCCTTATGCGGCTCTATCTTTTCAAATTCGGGGTCAATTGTTTTTTCAGCCCTGAAATTCTGCAGATAATATTTCACATTTTCTCCTCCAATCCATTTTGCAATTTCCAAAAAATCTTCTTTATTATGAACCGTATTCACCACTGTGGTGCGAAATTCAAAATCAATACTGCCCCTCTTTAAAAATTCCACGCTTTGCTTTATTTTATCCATTGTAATTCCTTCTTGCATCAAATTCTGGTAAACCGGATTTTCAGGGGAAATTTTAATATCCATTGCCACATAATCAATAAGTTTCTGGTCCACCAAATCTTTAAGCATCCCTGGATTTGATCCATTTGTATCCAGCTTCACAAAAAATCCCAAGTTTTTTATTTTTTGGACAAATTGCGTCAAATCTTTATTTATTGTCGGCTCTCCCCCGCAAATGACAACTCCGTCTAATTTTCCTTTTCTATCCCTTAAAAAATCCAAAAAATCCTTTTCAGCCATCCTCGGCTGCTTTGCAATTTTCAAAGGCAAAACCAGTTCCGCAGAATAGCACCAAGGGCACCTAAAATTGCACCCCGCCAAAAAAACTACACAGGCAATTTTGCCCGGATAATCAATAAGAGTAGTTTTTTGTAAGCCCGCAATTATCATACGACCGCTTTCTCTTCCACTTTTTCCAATTTTGGAGCTTCCACTTTTTCGGTTTTTTCTGATGCTTCTTGCGGCACGCAGAATTCTTTTCTTTCTTGGTATTCTTGCTGTTTCCCTTTGTGCCACTGCTGGACCGGCCTGATATAGCCTACAACCCTGGAATAGACCTCGCAAGGCTGTTTTATGGTGCATTGAGGGCATTCAAAGTGTTCTCCGGCAATGTATCCATGTGTTGGACAGATTGAGAATGTCGGGGTCAAGGTTATATAAGGCAAGCTGTAATTTTCGCAGATTTTCCTGACCAGATTCTTCGCCTGATTCGGGTCTGAAATTTTTTCTCCTAAGAAAATGTGCAAAACTGTTCCGCCTGTATATTTTGTCTGAATATCGTTTTGCAAATCCAAAGCTTCAAAAATATCATCTGTAAATCCTACCGGCAATTGGCTTGAATTCGTATAATAAGGAACTTCTTTTGTGCCGGCTGTCACAATGTCTGGATATTTTTCCCTGTCAGTTTTTGCCTGCCTGTAGCTCGTGCCTTCTCCGGGAGTAGCTTCTAAGTTAAACAAATTTCCTGTTTCTTCCTGGAATTTAACCATTGTGTCGCGCATAAAATCCAAAATTTCAATGGCAAACTTTTTTCCTTTCGGGGTTGTAATGTCTTCTTCTAAAAAGTTTATCAAAGCTTCATTCATCCCCATAATTCCAATTGTTGAAAAATGGTTTCCAAAATAGGTGTTGCGCATCTTTTTCATTTCTTCCAAATAATGCCTGGAATAAGGATACAATCCTTTTTCCATAAAGTTGTCCAAAGCTTTTCTCTTGATTTCTAAGCTTTCTTTCGCCAATTCCATCAAATGGCTCAATTTTTCCAAAAATTCTGACTTTGTTTTGGAAGTATATCCGATTCTCGGCAAATTTATTGTCACCACGCCAATTGATCCGGTTTTTGGAGACGAGCCGAACAATCCTCCCCCTCTCTTATATAATTCCCTGTTATCCAATCTTAATCTGCAACACATTGACCTGGCGTCGTCTGGGCTCATGTCTGACTGGATGAAATTTGAAAAATAATTTATTCCGTATTTTGCGGTTGCTTCCCACATTGCGTTCAAATTTGGGTTGTCCCATTCGAAGTCTTTAGTTATAGAAACTGTCGGAATTGGAAAAGTAAAAGGCCTGCCAGATGCATCGCCTTCCATTAAGCCTTCATAAAAAGCTTTTATAAACATATCCATTTCAGGCTGGAAGTCGCCATAGCTTTCGTTCTGAACTTCACCCCCGATAATTACCGGCTGTTTTGCCAAAAAAGATGGCGGCTTAATATCTAAAGAAACATTCAAAAATGGTGTTTGGAAACCCACGCGAGTAGGCACCATGCAGTTGTACAAAAATTCCTGCATTGCTTGCTTTACTTGCTTGTAATTCAAATTGTCGTACCTGATAAACGGAGCCAGTAAAGTGTCGAAGTTTGAAATAGCATTTGCTCCAGCGGTTTCGCCCTGCAAGGTAAACAAAACATTCACCAATTGTCCCAAAGCTGTCCTGAAATGCTTTGGAGGAAGACATTCAATTTTTCCGGGAACTCCGCCAAATCCCTTTATTAAAAAGTCATACAAATCCCAGCCTGCGCAATACGGGGCCAGCAATTCCAAGTTATGTATGTGAAAATCTTCGTTGATTGCCGCATCGCGAATTTCTTTGGGATAAATTTTATTCAACCAATATTTTTTAGAAATATATGAACCCACATATTGATTTAATCCCTGCAAAGAAAAAGTCATGTTGGCATTTTCTTTTACCTGCCAATCTATTTCTTTCAGATAGCTATCAACTTTGTCCGAAGAGTCATCTGTTGCCCTGGAAGCTTCCCTGATTGCTCTTCTTTGTTCCCTGTACAAAATATAAGATTTGGCAGTTTCCACCAAATCCTCCAGCATCAAAGCTTCTTCCACAATATCCTGGATTTGCTCAATATTAGGAACTTCGCCTTTTTTAAACCTGCGGTTCAAAAGCGATACCACTTTATCTGAGACTTTTTTTGAAACTTCGCCATCTCCCTGGCCTGTAGCGGTAACTGCTTTATGAATAGCTTCAGTAATTTCTTCTTGCTCAAATGCAACAATACGCCCGTCTCTTTTTTGAACCTTCTCTATATTATTTTTTGCTTTTAACTCTGCTTCCATAGTATTTTTCCTTTTTTTGGGGACAAAAAAAGGCATTTGCCTTTAATCAAGCTCGAAGTTTAAAGCGCTGGGACGACTCTAAACACCAAGTTTTATTAAAATGCCTTTGGGTTAATAATTTTTTGTTTTAAATGTCGATTACTGTATTTTACCCTACCCAAAAACCGTGTCAAATGCCTTTTTAGACTAAAAATCTGTGGATAACTCAAAAATCAAGTTTTGTAGCGATTACGGTGATTTTTACCTCACCTTTCTTCAAATTTTTGTCTTTTACAGCGCCAAAGATGATTTGCGCCCGCGAATCCACGCTTTTCGTGATGATTTTCGCAGCTTCCTGGATTTCTGTCAGGGAAACATCGTTTCCAGAAATAGAAAACAGAACTGCTTTGGCTCCTTTTATGGAATAATCCAGCAATGGAGAATTAATTGCAAGCTCAGCTGCCCTTACCGCCCTGTTTTCTCCGGAAGTTTTTCCTGTTCCAAACAAAGCCTGACCGGAGTTTTTCATAACAGAAAGCACAGAAGCAAAATCTATATTTATGATTCCAGGCACCAAAATCAAGTCCGTAATAGACTGCACCGCTTCCCTTAAGATATCGTCGCAAATCAAAAATGCATTTGAAACTGTTGTTTTTTCATCAATCACTTTTAAAAGCTTGTCGTTTGAAATCACAATCAAAGCATCCACATTTTCCTTCAAATTTTCCAAAGCTTTTTCAGCAATCTGTTTCCGCGCAGGCCCCTCAAAAGAAAAAGGAGTCGTGACAACAGCAATTGTCAAAACTCCGTGACTATTCTTAGAAATATTTGCAACAACCGGCGAGGCCCCGCTGCCTGTTCCCCCGCCCATTCCGGAAGTCACAAAAACCATATCGGCTCCTTTTAAATTTTCAGAAATTTCTTTTTCAGACTCTTCGGCGGATTTTTTTCCCAAACCGGCATCCATTCCAGTTCCCAATCCTTGAGTCAGTTTTTTTCCGATCAAGAATTTTTTTTCTATATGGCAAGTTGCCAGAGATTGAGCATCTGTGTTGCAGGCCAAGAGTTCGACTGCCTGCATTTCCAGTTTGGCCATTCGGGAAACAGTATTTGACCCCGAACCGCCCACTCCTATGATTTTTATTATTGGTTGCATTTCTTCAGCCGTGTTATGGCTTGAAGGCGCGAAATACTTTTTTGAAAATCGAGCCAACATTCCCGGCAACTCCCAGTATACCTTCTTCTCCTTCAAAATCAACCCCGTCCAATGCCAAACCAGCCACAGTTGCCAAAGCAGGATCGTCCTGCAACCCCAAAATTCCTTTTGGAATGCCGATTTCACAATTCAATTTCAATGTTTCTTTTGCCAGCTCTTTTATTTTCGGCAATTTTGCTCCGCCTCCAGTCAGCACGATTCCGCAAGGCAAAAGTTCCTGCCTATTCACTTTTTTCAATTCTTTTTGTATTAAATCCATAATTTCAGAAACGCGCGGTTCAATAATATCCACTAAATTCTTCTTCGTGAAATTCAAAGAAGAATTTTTGTCGAAAATTTCTATTTTCTTTGCCTTGTCTTTTTCTGAATGGGAAAATTGGCAAGTGCCATGCTGTTTTTTTATGGATTCTGCAATTGCCACATCTGTTTTTAATCCAATGGCGATATCATTTGTAATATTGGCGGAACCAATCGGGAAAACCGCCAAATGTATTAAGTCGCCCTCTTCAAAAATTGCCAAAGATGTTGTGGCTGCCCCGATATCCACCAAAGCAACTCCCAATTCTTTTTGCTGGGGGGTCAAAACCGATTTGGCAGCCGCAATTGCTGAAGGAACTACGTCATCAATTTTCAATTTTGCTCCTAAAACAGCTTGCGTTAGATTTATGAAATACTGCTGAAAATAACAAAGCAGAAGAACTTTGGCTTCCAGCCTGACCCCCGTCAAGTCTTCAGGGTTCTTAATGCCCTTCTGATCGTCAACAATATACTCTTTTAAAATGACATCTAAAATTTCATCATTGCGGGAAATATTTATAGCGCGCGTCGCCTGTAAAACCCTGTCTATGTCTTCTTTGGAAATTCTTTGGTCTGCCCTTGAAACAGAAATAATCCCGTCTGAAGGCGTCACATACAAATGGCTTCCGCCGATGTTAACAAAAACAGAAGAAATTCTTCTGTTGCAGTTTTGTTCGATTCCCGCCATTATCATTTGCACGTTCTTTGAAGTTTCGTCGACACTTACCACAGCTCCCTTTCGCAAGCCGAAAGATGGTATTTCCGCATATGACAAAACTTCCCAATCCTTTCCTCTCCTTTGGGCGACAAGCGCCTTTATGCTATGCGTTCCAATGTCCAGGCCGGTGACAATGTTATTTCGCGCCATGATTTAACTTTTTTTTACAGCTTTAGATAAATATAATTTCTCTTTGGCCTCCATTGTTTCTGCTTCTCTTTCCGATCTTTCGTGGTCATATCCGCACAAATGCAAAATCCCGTGGACAAACACTTCTATAACTTTTTCGCCTTTTTCTTTCACAACTTCCGGACAGATGACAATTTCGCCTAATAATTTTTCATCATCTAAATTAAATGAAAGCACATCGGTTGCTTTATTTATCTTCCTGAATTTTTTATTGAGCTTTTGAATTTCCGATTTCCCAACAAAAGCCAGAGATATCATTTCCGTTCTCCTATTTTCGCCCGATAACACTTTTTTTGCAACTGTGGAAAAAAGTTTTTTATCCACATGTCCCAAAGAATGCCCCTTCGCGAGGTTGTTTATCTCTATCATTCTATTATTTTACCTTATTTTTAAGAATTAACCAAAGCTTGTTTAAGAACCCCATAATTGAATTGCCAAAACTCCCCAATGAAGCCAGAAATGGATTTGGCTGGATTGGAATTGTGATAGCTTTAGCTGGTTTAATTTCCGGAATTGCTGCGGCAATTTTTTTCGGCTGTATAATTTGTTTTGCCGTTTTTTTTAAAATCGGCGTTGGCTTTTTTGCCGGCGGCAAAATCACCTGCCTTGCAGGCGGCACCGTTTGGACAAGCGAAATCTGGCTCGGCAGAATATTTTGATTTTGGGTTTTTGGAATCGGCATTAAACCGCCTCCTCCGGTTGTCGCAACCGGTTGAGGAGCGGGCGGAACATAATCGCTGACTTGCTGGCCGGTCGAAGTTGAATCAGGCAAAATTGGAGAAGGCGAACTATTCAAAGAAAGCGTAGTTGTATTGTCGGCCGGATTGATATTAATTTGCCCGGCCAAAGCTGTTGTGACCGGCAAATCGCTAAAAACTTCTGCGCTCGCAATCTGGCTGTTCTGTATATTCTGATTTTTTATCGTGAAAGTTCCCGTGTCGGTTCCTGTCAAATTTATAGTGTAAATTTCGCCTTCGTCCTGCGGAAGATAAATGAATTTATGGTCGCCCATAATCTCAAAATCGGCATTTGGAATTTCATTAATTATGCTTCCGTCATCGGCCAGCCCCAGCCTGTTCCCATTTTGGTCTGTCACGAAAATATTTACCGGACTGAAAACAGAAATGGCTTTCCCGTTAAGCTGGCATTTTGAAATATCCTGAGTAATCAAATTATTTCCCGCGTCCAAGCTGCTGCCCGAAATTAAATTCACAATTTCCTGGCGGATTCCATTTTCACTAAGCATTTTTCCGTGTTCAGAAACCAGCGCATAATATTTATTACCCTGGCTAATTGGCAAATTCGTGGCGCTTTCCAAAGGAACCGTGCCGTCTCCGACATTAAATCCCACAGAATTATAGCCAGTTGTTTCCTGCCCTAAAATATTTTTAGTTTTTGCCTCCTGAAAATTAGAAACAGTTCCAGTCTTGCATCCGTCAATTGCATAGAGATCAATTCCGGCTGTCCGCAAATCAAAATTATCAAAATTCGGCGTATGCAAATTTTCGGCATTGGCCAAAGCCTGCGAATTCAGCGAATGTTCGCCTGTCAAAAAACTTTTAAATTGGATGTAATCCAAATCAGTTTTTTTCGTGTTTTCTGAAACTGAAAATGCGCCCAACGAATCATCGGCCGTGTTATCAATCAGCGAAACAAAACTTCCCGCATTGTTGTAATACTCCTGGCTAGGAAGCAAATCGTAAGATGCCGGCAAATTTGCAGAAATCTTTTTCATTTCAGAATCAGACAAGCCCAAAACTCCGAAATTATCTCCCTGAATCAAAGCTTTCACCGCCACCAGCGAGCCCGTATTAGGCACGCCCACAAAAACCGCTTTGCCAATATGATTATCCGCCGGATGTTCCATTGCATATTCTTTCACAATCAATCCGCCCAAACTATGCGCCACAATATCAACTTTATCGCTTCCCGTCTGCTTCAAAATATCCTGAATTTTTGCCGCCAGCAAATCCGCATTCGTAGTCCCGTCCAAATATTTCCCCGAAACCCCATACCGCCAATCATAAGGAAAAGTAAACAAATCCTGCCCCTCCACATATCCCTGATTTGTGAATTCATTAATAAGGCCATCAGAATAATCTAAAGTAACTTCTTTCCCTAAAACCTGTCCAGTTGATACTAAACTGTCTAATGATTTTAAATCATTTCCGAATTGTAACGAATCCATAAAATTATCTGAAGGATCAATAAGCATTCTAGTAACATCTGGCCATAACTTTTCAGAACCATCAAATAATTCTGTTCCAATAACCCCCGGCACGATTAAAACTGGATTTTTAGTTTGAGGTTTGATGTTGTCAAAAGTGCAAATGATATGTTCATTTTCATTTATGCTAAAAATAGCGCTAACAAGGGTGTCATAAACAAATTTTCTGTCGGAATTATCGCTAACGCAATGAATATATTTAACCGTTCCCCCGCTTGTTGACTCAAGACTCATCTTAAGCTGTTTTCCAATGTCGGAATTAATTATTGTAATATCCTGGAAATCAGACGTAGTTTCCGCATCTGTGTATATTCCAAAATGAAAATAAGTTGTCCACACTGAATCGTTTTGTATATAAAGATTAAATTTATGTGAAGTTTCCTGATCATTATTCACAACAACTTCAATGTAGGCTTTTTGAATTGAAGGTGGTGACACCATACTGGAAGAAATCAATGGTACCGAAAAAGTAATAGTTATTAAACTAAAAATTAATAAGAGTTGATTTTCCATACTTTTTAAAAAGAAATATTAAACGTCATCGCAAAATACAATGCGAAGGCGACAAAAATAAAAATTAATAGTGCTAAAACAAATAAAATCCAATAAACAACCGATTTCAAATTTGTTTTGTTTTTAACCAAACTGACTATAAAAATTATCAAACCACCCAATTGAATAAAAATAACAAATTTTAAATAATCAAGATTATCAGATTTTTGTAAAAAATTATTTATCAATGGATGAGTATTCCCGCTTACGCTAGTTGGAGATAATTCATAATAAAAATTTACCACTGGACTCCAGAGGATTTCTGGGATTAAAAACATTAATCCTGAAATCCACATCCAAATTTTTTGCGCTTTTGTCATAAAATAAAAATTAAATAATATTTATAAATTATACTACTTTGGAAGCTTCTTTGCACCATTTCCAATTTAAAATAAAAAAAAGAAGCCGAAGCTTCTATATATTGTCTTAGTCAGACCAGCGGAGGACGTCCGCCATGGAAAAGACTTTTCCTTTTTCTTCCTTGTGCGCGGCAAGGAATCTGATGGCTTTCAGGGCGCCGTCAACGTAGACGCTCCGCCCCAGCACATTGTGAGTAAATTCCAGCTTAACGGTGTCATCTGGAGAAATCATCGTATAGGTATGGCATCCGTGACCGCCGAGATGCTCTTCGGGAATGCCCAATTCCTCAACTTGGACCTTTGGGTCGCGTACCGAGATGATTTGCTCTTTTTCCATCGGCATGCCGAGCGTTTTGAAAAATGGCAGAAGGTTCACTGCAGTCCCGCTGACATCTTTTTTTCCGGCTTGATGGCTCTCGCCAATAGCTAATTTAAATCCCTCCAGAGCATTCGGAAAAGCCGTGGTGGCAAAACGCATCATCTCCTGGAAAACCACCACGGGAGCGGCCATGTTTGTGGCGATAACTGCGGAAATCTTGGAATTTTCGACTGTTTGAATCAGTTTTTCCCGATCCCCGCCGGTCGTCCCCATGACAAATGGAATTCCCAGTTCGCAATACATCTTGGCGTTGCGGTTGACCGCGTCCGGCTGAGTAAAATCCACAATAATATCAATTCCTCCGTGCAAAGCTTCCAGAAGTGCTTGGTGGTTTTTTACTGGATTAAGAATCATTGATTTCTTACCAATAACGACGTCCCCCTCCTTCTCTGAAAGTGCACTGGGACACAAAATCATATCGAGTTGCCTTTGGACAGCCTCGGCAATCAACCGGGACATTTTACCTTGTCCTACCTCTGCCGATAATCCTGCCAACATAACGCAGATCATTTTTTCCATCTTTCCTCGTCCTTTCCTTGTTTTCAATATACAAAACGTATTTTTGATATTACAGTAAAACTCTTTTTTGTCAAACAAAAACCGGCTTGCGCCGGTTTTGATTTTCTCTTAGTTTTATTTTGAAAGCAATTCTTTTACAATTTTGCTTACCTGTCCTCCGTCGGCTTTGCCTTTTACCTTGGGATTCAAGTCTGCCATTACTTTTCCCATATCTTTCATTTCCGTGGCTCCGGTTTTAGCAATAGATTCGGCAACCAGTTTTTTTAATTCTTCTTCCCCCAATTGCTCCGGCAGATATTTTTTCAAAACTTCAATTTCTTTTTTCTCCCTTTCCGCCAATTCGGGCCTGTTACCTTGCTCATATAAAGTTATAGCGTCTTTCCTCTTTTTGATTTCAGAAGAAATAACGTCTATTATTTCTTCGTCAGACAATTCGGCTTTCTGGTCTTTGGTTTTGTATTGCTTGTCTTTTTCTTTTGTTTGAATGGAAGCCGACAGCATGCGCAAAACGCCAAGAACGAATTGTTCTCCTGCTTTCAATGCTTCAACAGAATCTTTTTGTATTTCTTGTTTGAGCATATATTTTATTGCTAAACGTTACTTCGGCTTTGCTAATTTGTCTGCCTTGATTTTTTCTGCTTTCAGCTCTACGCGCCTCAAAGCAGATCGCTTTTTTGCCAACTCAGATTTTGCCCTGTTGTAAAATCGGCCCTTCCTAATTGACAACAAAACTCCCGACTGCCTCACAGCTTTTGTAAACCTATGGGCCAAATTCTGGGAAGTTTCCTTTTCTTTTTTAGTAACTTGTACTGGCATAATTATTTTTTAATGCTATTTAATTTTTCTCTCATTTCTTCTACGACCTTGTCAAGTTTTATTTCCTTCTGGGCTCCCGTTTCCATGTCCCTTAAGGTAATAAAATCTTCTAATGCTTCTTTTTGACCGAATATCAAGACCCACTTTGCTCCCATTTTATCTGCAGACCTTAATTGGGCTTTTAAAGAATCTTTTGAAAATGATTCAGCTATCGGAATTTTGGCCGCCCTGAATTCCTCAAATAGCTTCATGGATTTGCGCTTGGCCATCTCTCCCAGCTGAGCCAAAAATATTTTTGCATCTTCTTGTTTCTGTTCCTGCGCTTTTTTGCTTTCCGGCTTTTCTGCCCTTAAAATCCCTTTTGTTTTCAAGACGTTCATAATCCTTTCCATGCCTCCTGCAACTCCGCAGGCTGGCACATCCCTTCCTCCCAGAATTTTTGACAGGCCGTCGTATCTCCCGCCACCCATCAAAGTTCCCTGGGTTTTTCCGTCTTCAGAGTTTTCCACAATTTCAAAAACTGTCTTTGTGTAATAATCCAATCCGCGCACCAAATACGGATTTAAAGAATATGGCAGTTCCAGCTCGTCTAAAAATTCCAGCACGTTCTTGAAGTGCTTGTGGCAGTTTTCGCAAAGGTGATCGATAATCTGGGGAGCCCCAGCTTTTACTCTTTGGCATTTTTCCTCTTTGCAGTCTAAAATCCTCAATGGGTTTTCCTTCAGCCTTCTCTGGCAATCCGGGCACAAAGCAGACCTGCGAGATTTAAAATAACTTGTCAAAATTTTCTTAAAATACGGCCTGCATTCAGAGTCGCCAATCGAATTCACTTCTATTGTAATATTTTTGAATCCCAATTCTTTCATTACGCCATAGCTCATTTGGATTATCTGCCCATCCACTGAAGCCTTCTGTTCTCCCAGCACTTCAAATCCAAATTGGTTAAACTGCCTATATCTGCCTGCCTGAGGCCTTTCGTGCCTGAAGCAAGGTCCTTGGTACCACAATTTTACCGGCTGTGGCAAATTATGCATCCCATGCTCTAAATAACTTCTCATTATGACTGGGGTGTATTCTGGCCTCAAAGCCACTAAGTCTCCGCCTTTTGTGCGGAAAGTGTACATTTCCTTTTCTACAATGTCAGTGCCTGCTCCCGTGCCTTTTGCAAAAACTTCAGCAAACTCCAAAACCGGAGTTTCAATTCTTGAAAATCCGTAATATCTTGCAACGCTCTCCACCGCCCTCAAGACTCTGTTGAAATAAATAAAGTCGTCGGGCAAAATGTCGTGCATTCCTGTTAAAGTCTGATATTTTAGTTTGCTCATTTTATTGTTCCTAATTCTGTTATTGGCAGAATCCTTAAGAATGCTTTTCCGATTATTTCATTTTTTGGCAAAACTCCCCACATCCTGGAATCATACGAATAAGTCCTGTTGTCGCCCATCACAAAATACTGGTCTGGCTTCAAGGTAATATTCACGTCTCCATATGTTTTCAAATCTTTCGGCAAATATTTTTCGTCTAAAGTTATTGTTTTGTTAGCTTTTATTATTTCCACTTTTCCATTGGTAACTTCAACGTTGTCTCCGGGCAATCCTATCACTCTTTTTATAAATCTTTGCCCTTTATACCCTGGAATGAAATTTGTATTAAAAACCACCACGTCTCCCCTTTGCGGAGTTGAAAGCCTGTAAGAAAGCTCATCAACAATCAGATAGTCTCCTGTTTCAAAATTAGGCGACATAGAGGCCCCGCTAACAATGAAAGGCTGAAACAGAAAATATCGTATTGGAGCCACTATTACAAAGGCAATTATGGCTATTTTTACCAATTCCCAAGCAGCCGGCCAAAATTTATTTCCTTTTGGCTGGTTTTGAGGTTGTTCTATTGACTCTAAATCCTCGTTCATTATCTCAATTTATATCATACTTTTTAACCAATTGCAAGCCCTCTTTGGGGCAAAAAAAATGGCCCTAACAGATGCTAGGACCTTACGAGGTGGCGATAAATTTTCGTTTTGCGCTTATTTGGTTTTTGTCCGCTTTGCCGAACAGCAGGCTTTGGAGCGAGAATGCTCTCAAGCATAGTCTTTATGCCGTGTCGGCCAATCTGGGCGCCTCGAAACTCAGCGTTATAACGGTTCGCAGCCGCTTGATACACTTCAGGCAAGGCATTTAAATCGAGATTAAGATTTTTTATAAATTGCGTTTGCCTTGTACTGAGAGTTCTCATGAATAACTTTACCTGCACATTTGGGCGTGTGAGAGCCGACGGAAAGCGGGTTTTTTCTTGTGAATCCCTAAATTCGGATTCTCGTCGGAAACTTCCCCTTTCGCCCATCGGATCATATGCGGAACCACATACCACTCAATGCGCCGTTTGAACGCCTTGCGGTACTGTTGAGCCACATACTCAAGCAAATGCTGGGATTCATCCGGAGATACTTCCATCAACCGGAAAAATTTTGCCTCTTTGGTTTGGGGCAGGCAAACAGGCCCCGAGTCACACAATAATGCGCTAACACTCATAAACATTTCCTTAAATAGGGATTTATGAAGCATAAACAGACGAAACCGACATCACCTCTTTTCTATATTAATATGACAACGAACAAAAATATGGTTTATGATAATTAATATAATAGCCCTTTCATAATATGATGTCAAATGATATAATCAACAAAAAATATGACAATAATAATCGGCCTGGGCAACCCGGGCTCGCAATACAAAAATACCCGCCACAACGTAGGCTTTTCAGCTGTCGATAAAATCGCCAGCAATTTTCAATTTCCAATTTTTAATTTTCAATCAAATTCTAATGCCGAAATTTCCAAAGGCGAAATATCGGGCAAAAAAATCCTTTTAGTCAAACCGCAAACCTTCATGAACGAAAGCGGGAAAGCCGTACAAAAAATCTTATCAAAAATTAAAGACCAAGCATCAGATATAATAGTGATTCACGACGACATAGACTTGCCTGTCGGGAAAATCAAAATAGTCAAAGAGCGCGGTTCGGCCGGCCACAAAGGAGTTGAATCCATAATAAACAATATCGGCAACGAAGGCTTGGTAAGAATCCGCGTAGGCATCGGCTCTGAAAATAAAGTTGAAGCCATGAAAATTGTGCTGAAAAACTTTTCCGAAGACGAGCAAAAAACCATAAACGAAACCCTGCAAAAAGTATCCGAAGCTTTGGAAGTTTTCATGAAAGAC